>DXZN01000052.1 GCA_019419645.1 Collinsella sp.
ATATAAGGAGTATCCGACGTGTCTATGCGTACCGATGATTTTGACTACAACCTTCCTGAGGAACTGATTGCCCAGGCTCCTGCCGAGCCTCGCGACTCCTGCCGCCTGCTGGTGGTGGACCGCAAAGGCTCCCAGGCGGGAACGCCGCTGGAGCACGGCGGGACCGTTGAACACCGCATCTTCCGTGACATCATCGACTATATCGAACCGGGCGACGTGCTCGTCATCAACCAGACGCGTGTGATGCCGGCCCGTCTGATCGGTCGCAAGACGGGCTCGGGCGGCGTGGTCGAGACGCTGCTGCTCAAGCGCCGCGAGGACGTGGATCCGCTCGGCCATGTTTGGGAGTGCCTGGTCAAGCCGGGCAAGCGTCTGAAGCCCGGTGCTCAGATTGAGTATCGCGCCGGTGGCGCCCATGCGCCCGAAGGGGCTCCCGTGGTGCTGACGGCCGAGGTCGTCGACTTTGTCACCGATAGCCGCGGCGGCCGTCTGGTGCGCTTCGAGCCAGCCGGTTGCAATGCCGCCGGCGAGCCGCGCACGCTTGACGAGGCCATTCACGCCGCCGGCCACGTGCCGCTGCCGCCCTACATTACCGATTACGAGGGCGATCCCGAGAAGTACCAGACCGTCTACGCCATGAAGGAGGAGCACTCGGCTGCCGCTCCTACGGCGGGTCTGCACTTTACTCCCGAGCTCATGGCCGCTATCGAGGCCAAGGGCGCGAAGTTTGCCGCCGTCGAGCTCGAGGTGGGCATCGATACCTTCCGCTTGGTGGAGGAGGACGACCCTACGCAGCACGTCATGCACACCGAGCGCTACCACGTGTCGCAGGAGGTTGTCGACGCCGTGCATAAGGCGAAGGCCGAGGGTCATCGTGTGATCGCCGTCGGCACCACCGCGGTGCGCTCGCTCGAGAGTGCGTTTGACGCGGACGCGCCGGTGTCCGATCCGGCTGTGACAGCGCGCTATTTTGAAGGCCGCGAGGACGGTGCCGACACGCTCGGCCGCGGCGACATCGTGGCGCGCGAGAACGCCACGACGCAGCTTTACCTCATGCCCGGCTCGACCTATCACGTGGTCGACGCGCTGATCACGAACTTCCACGTGCCGCGCTCCACGCTCATGATGCTCGTAAGCGCGCTTGCCACCCGCGACCAGATCATGGATGCCTACGCCGCCGCCATCGAGGAGCGCTACCGCTTCTTCAGCTTTGGCGACGCCATGCTCATTTTGTAGGTTACGGCGTTTTACAAACGCCGTAACCGGCCGACGCTGCAAACCCCCCTAAGCGGCAATCTGACGTTCAATCGTCGGGCATGACCAGAAGGTCAATGCCCCCCTCTTTCACGTCACCTTGCTCGCTTAGGGGCGTTTTCGCTGACTTTGCCAAAGCATCGGCAGGTACTCATTGGGGACGTACTTAAATGAGTGCCTGCAGAATGAGAGTGGATAATCTCCCGTTTTAGGCGTGTTTCTTCGTCAAAAGTGGGAGATTATCCACTCTCATTAGGTGGCACTTGGGGACGTTCCTTTTTTGCCGGCACCTGGGGACAGTCCTTGTAATCGTTGGGGAGTGGTTACTTGCTCGCGAACAGCCAGATCAAGATGATCACTAGAACTACGGCGACGATGCAGACGATGGCGCCGGTGAATTTGATGCGTGAGTCGCGGGTACGCTCGCGCACCGCGTCCTCGGTGGCCTCGAGCTGGGCGACTTCTCGCTCGGTCTCGGTGTGTTCGGCATTGTCTCGGGCCAAGGACCCTGCAAGCGACTCGGTGATCTCTGGGTGGTCGTGCACCTCGGTCGCCTGTTCGATGATCGACTGTGCATGTGCGGCATCTGCTTGGGCGTTGGCGATGGTCTGCTCCTGGTCGCGGCGCGCCTTGTCCTCGGCAGCGATCTTCTCGCGCAGTTCGCGCTGACGAGTCGCGGCGGCGGTCTTCGCCGTCTGCAGCTCGTCGCGCGCGGCATCGGCTTCGGTCGTCACGGCTTGGTGCGCGCGTTTTGCGTCGGCGATAGGGGCTTGAGCCTGCTCGACGGCCTGCTCGGCTGCGGCAAGCGAGTGCTCAAGGTCGGCGGTGATGCGCGGGACATCTTCTTCGGCTTTACGCAGGGCATCTGCCGTGTCGGAAATCTGCATCGAGAGCTCGCTGGTGCGCACCGTATAGTTGGCGGGATTTGCCGAGGGATTGCGTTGCAGCTCGGCATACTCATGACGCAGCGTCTCGAGCTGGGCGCGCGTGGCGTCGACGGTTTGTTGTGCGGCGGCAATGCCGGCGTCTCGCTCTGCCTTCACCTTGTCGCGGATGCGCTTGGAATCCTCAAGACGTCGAACGAGGCGGTTGCCGGTCTCGCGTGAGCTCGCCTCGCGGGCCTCCACGGCGTCGAGCGCGGCCTTCAGGCGGAGCTCAGTCGCGTCATCCTCTGTCTTCATTTGTTCGAGCTGACCCTTGAGCTCTGTCGCTTTGGAGGCGTGGACATCACGGTCAATCTCGGCGACCGCTGCAGTCTTTTGGGCCGTGGCAATCGCCTGGCGCTGGTCGGCGACGATCTGGTCGTAGCGGCCTGCGATATCCTGGCGCGTCTCGAGTTCCTCGGCCTGATCGGCAATGCGCTGCTCAAGTTCGGCCAGGTGGGCGCGGGCATCGGCAAGTGCCTTTTTCGCGGCGTTCATCTCGCGCATGGCCGAGGCGCCCTGGGCGATAAAGGTGCCCACGGCGTTCGCAGTGTTCGAGACAGCGGTCCCCAGATCGCGGCTCGCGGCGGGGGAGTGCGGGGCAGTCGGGCGAGCGGTGTCGGCAGCGTCCGCATCGGCAGTCTGCGGCACGGCGATATTGCCGGTACCGCCTTCGATCACAGAAAAGCCTGCTGCGTGCGGGTCGACCGCATCGGTGCCAATCGTGGGATGCTCGAGCTGCAGAAACGAGGGCATGGTGCTGCCCTGGTCGGCAACCGGAGTCTCGCCGGGTACGAAGGTCGAGGCTGCCTCGGCGGCCTCCTCTTCCTCGGCGTCAACGTCAGCGTCGGCCACGGCGTCTTTCATCGCTTTGACGGCATCCATCATGGAGTCCATGACGGCGTCGAGCTCTTCTTCCGAAGAAACCTCGATAGGGCCCGCAGCTTGCGGAGCAGCATCCTGTACGGGGCGGTCGTCCTGAGCGGGCGCATCGTCGTTTTGCTCGTCTGCATCTTCGGCGCCAGGGGTTTCCGCCGTAGCGCTTTCGTCCAAGAATGGGCCGTCGAGGTCAATATCATCGCAGGTCACAGCGTCGGCATCTGCAGTGACGTCTGCGGAATCATCAATATGCTGTTGAGTCTGGGGGTCCAGCTCGTCTGTCATAGGCATGTGCTCCTCATCGTTGTTTGTCACCCTATGATAAAGTCTCGCGCCGACATCCCGCGCGCTGCAGCAAAGTTTCAAAACGTGTTCGATGGCTCGCGTCGATAGCAAAAATTCGGCCACTTTATCCAGTTTGTACTTGACAGTCCCTTCGCCGAAAGACGTTGCGCCGTTCGCCTGCCAGGGGCTTTATTTTTCACTTGAACCCGCTAAAGTTGCATTTCAGCTTTTGGCGCGTGAAGTTGGATGCGCGCAGTCGACGGGCAGGCCCGTCGCGATTTGAAAGGACTTTATATGGGACTTTTCACTGGTAAGACCGTGATCGTCACCGGCGGCGGCAAGGCCACGCTCAAGGACGGCTCCGCTGGCTCCATCGGCTACGGTATCGATATCGCTTTTGCCAAGGAGGGCGCAAACCTCGTCATTACCGGCCGCAACGTTGCCAAGCTCGAGGCTGCCAAGGAATCCCTCGAGGCCGAGTACGGCGTCAAGGTTCTGCCTGTTCAGGCCGATGTCTCGGCTGGTCAGGACAACGAGGCCGTCGTCCAGAACGTCATCGACAAGGCTATTGAGGAGTTCGGCCGCATCGACGCCGTCGTCAACAATGCTCAGGCCAGCGCCTCGGGCGTGACCATTGCCGATCACACCATGGATCAGTTTAACCTGGCCATTTACTCTGGCCTGTATGCCACCTACCTGTACATGCAGAAGGCCTACCCGCACCTGAAGGAGACCAAGGGCTCCGTGGTCAACTTTGCTTCGGGCGCCGGCCTGTTTGGCAACTATGGCCAGTGCAGCTACGCCGCTGCCAAGGAGGGCATCCGCGGTCTGACCCGCGTCGCTGCCAACGAGTGGGGCAAGGACGGCATCAACGTCAATATCGTTTGCCCGCTTGCTTGGACCGCTGCGCTCGAGAACTTCCAGGATGCCTATCCCGAGGCGTTCAAGGCCAACGTCCACATGCCGCCGGCTGGCCACTACGGCGACGTCGAGAAGGAAATCGGCCGCGTTGTCGTTCAGCTCTGCGGTCCCGACTTTAAGTATATGAACGGCGAGACCGTCACCCTCGAGGGTGGCATGGGCCAGCGTCCGTAGGAGTTACGGCGTTTTACCAAACGCCGTAACGGGCCGACGCTGCGCGGTCACCAGAGCGACAACTTGTCATTCAAAGAGGGCGGCATGACCAGAAGGTCTATGCCGTCCTCTTTTCATGCCAATTTGTTCGCTCTGGTGACCGCTCGCTGATGTTGTCAGAGCATCGGCGTTACCTTGACTGTTGGATGTAGTCGTTGGGGACGTTCTTAAATGACTAGTCGAAAGGGACACTCTTGCCGGCACTTGGGGACAGTCCCTGAGTGCCGGCAGATTGGGGCGCTCATTTGCAAGATGGCGCTGAAGACTGTCCCCAACGTCTAGTCGTTTAAGACTGTCCCCAACGACTACCCAACGACTAGCGCGGGAATCTGATCCTAATGCACTAGTTTCTGTCGAGTCGGTGCTTCTTGCGGGTTGCCCGTATAATGGTTTGCGTATGAACCGCAACCAAGGAGTTCCAGTTTATGGACCAGAACCTTTTTAAATTCGACCTGATTGCCGAGGATCCGACGACGCACGCGCGTGCCGGCGTACTGCACACCCCGCACGGCGACATCGAGACGCCGATTTTTATGCCCGTGGGCACCAAGGCAAACGTCAAGGGCATTCCTACCGAGACTGTCAAGAAGCTCGGCGCCCAGATCGTGCTCGCCAATACCTATCATCTGTCCATGCGTCCCGGCGAGGATACCATCGCCGAGCTGGGCGGCCTGCACAAGTTCATGAACTGGCACGGCCCCATCCTCACCGACTCGGGCGGTTTCCAGGTCTTCAGCCACAACGATGCCGTCAAGCTCACCGATGAGGGCGTGCGCTTTATCGTCAACGATTACGACGGCCGCCACGTGTTTTGGACGCCCGAGGACAACATGGAAATCGCCATGAAACTCGGCTCCGATATCTGCATGCAGCTCGACCAGTGCCCGGGCTATCCCGCCACGCGCGCCTACGTTGAGCGCGCCGTTGAGCTGTCGAGCATGTGGGCCGAGCGCTGCTATAAGGCGCATACCCGCGATGACCAGGCGCTCTTTGGCATCGTTCAGGGCGGCATGCACCTGGATCTGCGCCTGCGCTCGCTGCGCCATCTGGAGGAGTGCGGCGACTTCCCGGGCTATGGTATCGGTGGCTATTCGGTGGGCGAGGATCACGAGACCATGTTCGAGACCCTGGCGCCGCTCGTGAGCGAGTACATGCCCAAGCATAAGCCGCGCTACCTGATGGGTGTCGGCAACCCGACCACGCTCGTGCGCGGCGTTGGCGTGGGTATCGACATGTTTGACTGCGTGCTGCCGACGCGCACCGGCCGTATGGGCACGGCATTCTCCAGCGAGGGTCGCCTCAACTTCCGCAACGCTCGCTTTGCGCACGACGACGGTCCCATCGATCCCACCTGCACCTGCCCGGTGTGCACGGGCGGTTACAGCCGTGCGCTCATCCGTCACATGGTCACGCAGAAGGAGATGCTCGGCGGCATTCTGCTTTCGATGCACAACATCTACTACCTGCTCAACCTTATGCAGCGGGCCCGCCAGGCCATTATCGAGGGCCGCTACGGCGCGTTCGTGAGCGACTGGATGAACAGCCCTGCGGCGGTGGATTACTAAGAGCAGCACGGGCGCTTGCAGAGCGCGGGCAACGGCAAGGGGCGAGCGCCGGCCGGTCATCACGTTTGCTAACACCGCTTGCGCGACCGATGACCGATAGCTTGCAAGCACTTGATGCATCGTGGGTACCATACCGAATAGTTGATGTTCGGGCGGGTGTTTGGCGCACAGCGTCGACCCCGCCCGTTTTTCTTTTTCTCGATAGGAGTACCCATGATTAAGAATGAGAACGTCGAGGGCGAGCCTGCCTACGACGAGACGTACCGCCGCGGCCCCGTGGTCATGCGCGGCCCCATGATTCCTAAGGACAACACCTACGCCAACCTGCTGGCGCCCGAGGACTCGACCGACTGGCTGCATGCCGACCCGTGGCGCGTGCTGCGCATTCAGGCAGAGTTTGTCGATGGTTTTGGCGCGCTTGCCGAGCTTGGACCTGCGGTGACCATCTTCGGTAGCGCCCGCACGCCCAAGACCGATCCGCTCTACAAGGCGGCGCGTACCGTCGGGCGCAAGATCGCGCAACGTGGCGTGGCGGTCATCACCGGCGGTGGTCCCGGCGTCATGGAGGCGGCCAACAGGGGAGCGGCGAGCGCCAACGGCAAGTCGGTCGGCTTGGGTATCGAGCTTCCGCACGAGCAGGGGCTCAATAAATACGTGAACCTCGGCATGGACTTCCGCTACTTCTTTGTGCGCAAAACCATGTTCGTTAAGTACAGCTCGGGCGCCATCGTATTTCCCGGCGGCTTTGGCACGCTCGACGAGATGTTCGAGGTTCTCACGCTGGTACAGACGCACAAGGTCAAGCGCATGCCGCTCGTGCTGGTGGGCACCGAGTACTGGCAGGGCCTATTCGACTGGCTCAACGGCCCGGTGATGAGCACCGGTATGATTAGCCCGCTCGATCCGGATCTGGTACACATTACCGACGACCTCAACGAGGCCGTTGACATTGCGCTCAGCGGGCTGATGTAGATCAATCGTGCCCACGCGACATGAATACGCATGGCAATCTGATGTTATCTAACATCAGATTGCCATTTATATTGGGTATACTGGTGTAAAAGACGAGGGCGAGGAGGTCGCAAATGTCTACAGCAACAGTTAAGCCTACGACGGTTCGAATCGAAGAGGGGCTCAAGGAGCAGGCGACTGAGTTCTTGGATTCGGTCGGCCTCAGCCTCAATTCCTATCTCAATCTTGCCGTTCGGCAGCTGGTAAATCAGCGAAAGATTCCTTTTGAGATTGTAGGAAGGGCGGAGGTGCCCAACGAGGTGACGAGGCGCGCCATGGTGATCGCCGAGGCTCATGAGCTGGGGATTTTGCCGGACGATAGCCTGTCATTCAATAACGCTGATGAGCTTATGTCATTCCTCGATGAGGAATAGCGATGTTCGAGATTAAAGTCGAGGCTCAATTTAAGGTGGACTACAAACGAACGATGCGCATGCATCCGCAGCTAAAAAGTGAGTTTAAAGCGGCGGTTGCAGAGCTTGTGGCTCATGGGTCACTTCCGGCGGAGTATGGCGCCCACGAGCTCTCAAACCCGGGCGGAAACTACAACGGCCACATCGATTTCCACCTATCCGATGGCTTGGTCGATGTGGTCGTTCTTTATCTTCCCCATAAGACTAACCCAGTGATTAGGCTGGTGAGAATGGGCACTCATCAGGAACTGTTTCAGGGTCCGCTGGGCTGATCGCCGATTTCTAAGTTGCGGTGGAATAGGGATTGATTGGCGGCTAATAAGCCAAAAACAGTTCCTATTCCACCGCAAGTGGTAAAGGTGCCCCTAGTGGATGGGCTGGTAGCGGGGGCAGTAGCTGATGGCGATGGCGTCGACGCCTACATGGGTGGCGATGGTGCAGCCGATGGGGCCGGTGCCGGCGTCTACGTAATCCTGGCCCGCGAGTGCCTCGTTGACAAGTTCCTGCTCCTCGGCGGCGCCGGTCGTGAGCACACGCACGCTTGAGCCCGGGTGCTCGTCCAAAAACGCGAGGCAATCTGCCATGGTGTTGGCGACGATGCGCTTGGCGCCGCGGCCCTTTTTGATGGCCTTGATCTCGCCCGATTTCCACTCCGGCGAAACGGCCAGGCGAATGTTGAGCATCTGCGTGAGCTGGCCGGCAAGCTTGGGCGCGCGGCCGTTCTTAACGAGGTTCTCGAGCGTGCGGGGAATCAGCAGCAGGTGGGCGTCGGGCAGGGCCGCGCGGATCTGCGCCTCGGTCTCGTCCAGGCTGCGGCCGTCCTCGCGCATAGCCAGCGCGTACTCCACCAGCAGGCCCTCGGCGCCCGAGCCGGTGCGCGAATCGATGCAGCGCACGTCGAGCTCGTGGGTCTCGGCGACCAGGCATGCGTTGGAATAGCAGGCGGACCACTCGCTGCACAGCGAGATAAAGATCGCGCTGTCGTGGCCATCGGCGCGTACGCGGTCAAACAGCGCCTTGAACTCGCCGGCGCTCGGCTGCGAGGTGTGCGGCAGCTGCTCGGAGCCAGCCATGCGGGCGACGTATTCCTCGGCGGTAATCTGCACCTGGTCGAGCAGGTCCTCGCCCTCGATAATCACATGCAGCGGAATCACGTAAATGCCGAGCTCTTGGGCACGGGCGGGGGAGATGTCCGACGTGGAGTCGGTTATGATGGCAAAAGACATAATTGCACCTTTCGTTGGGGCGCGGCAGCGCCGCCTTCTGAAAGCAAAGTGCGACAAGTATAGTGGAGTTGCTCTACATTGCTAGGTTCAATTGTTGAATAGTCAACAGTTTGAAGCGGTGGTGTGGAAATCATCAACTGGGGAAGAAGGGTGCCGATGGCGGCATTGCAACTTTGCGAGCGGCCGGTTGTGCTGTTCGATTTTGACGGCACGGTGGCCGATACGGGTCGGGCAGTGATGACCTCGACGCGCAAGACGCTGGCTGCGCGCGGGTTTTCGGAGACGCAGATGGGTGATCTGCGCCGCATGATCGGGCCGCCCCTGTGGAAGAGCTTTCACGACTTTTACGGCTTTTCCCGCGAGGAGTCGCTTGTGGTGGCCGACGAGTACCGCGCCTTTTTTGATGAGCTGGGACCGGAGGAGTACCCCGTGTTCGATGGGATTCCCGAGCTGCTGGATGAGTTGGCCGCCCGGGGCAAGCGTATGGCCGTGGCGACGTCACGCATGGAGGCCAAATGCATCGACATGGTGCATGAGCTTGGTCTTTCTCAGTTCGAAGCCGTGGTTGGCATGAATCCGCCGCAGGGGCGCGAGACCAAGGCCGATTCGGTTCGCGATGCCCTGGCGGCGCTCGGCGCGACGGCGGACGATGCCGTGATGATCGGCGATCGCTTTAACGACGTCGAGGGCGCGCACGCGATGGGCGTGCCGTGCATCGGCATCTATTCGGGCGCGGCGGCGCCGGGTGAGCATGAGGCGGCGGGTGCCGATGCAGTGGTGCACTCGGTGGCCGAGCTTGCTAAACTTTTCTCTATCTAGGAACTAAATGTGAGGGGCGGGTACGCTTGCCGCTCATTGGTAAGGAGGCAGTCTATGAATCAGGTGGAGCAGAGCGTCGCTGAGTATGTCGACGAGGTCTGGGAAGATGTCGTCGCCGATATCGAGCAGCTGGTGAGCTATCCGTCCGTGGCAGTTTCTGCCGATGCAGAGCCCGGCGCGCCGTTTGGCCGCCCGGTCCGTGACGCGCTCGACTGTGCGCTCGGCATCGCGCAGAAGCTTGGCTATCAGACGAGCGACGACGAGGGCTATGTGGGCATTGCCGATATCCCTGGCCGCGGCGACAAGCAGCTCGCGACCATCTGCCACGTGGACGTGGTGCCCGCCGGCCCGGGCTGGAACACCGACCCGTTTGCGCTGGAGCGTCGCGAGGGCTGGCTGCTCGGCCGCGGCGTTATCGACGACAAGGGTCCGGCGGTGCTGTCACTCTACGCCGGCGCCTATCTGCTCAAGCACGGCATTACCCCGCGCTATACTTTCCGCGCGCTGCTGGGCTGCGATGAGGAAGTGGGCATGTCCGACGTTCACCATTATCTGGAGAACCACGCAGACCCCGACTTTTTGTTTACGCCCGATGCCGAGTTTCCGGTCTGCAATGCCGAGAAGGGCCAGTTTGGGGCGACGTTCGTGAGTCCCAAGATCGACGGCGGGCGCATCGTGTCGTGGAGCGGCTCCGAGGCGAGCAATGCCATTCCGTCGCAGTCCATCTGCGAGCTCGCGATTGCCGCCGATGAGCTGCCGGCGCCCGTTGAGAACGCCGACCGCCTGGAGATCACGGCGCTTGATAACGGGCATGCGCAGATTTTCGCCCACGGCATTGGCGGTCATGCCTCGATGCCAGAGGGAACGATCAACGCCGTCGGGCTGATCGTGGCGTATCTGCGCGAGGCCGAGGACGCGTTTGGTGCACGCGACGAGCGCCTGCTGACGCCTGCCGAGCACGAGTTCGTCAAGTTCCTGGCCTTTGTGCATGCGGACGCCTATGGTCGCGGCCTGGGTATCGATGCGACGAGTCCGGCGTTTGGCCCGCTTACCTGCAACGCTGGCGTCATCCGCGTGGCGGATGGCCATATTGAGCAGGTCATCGACGTGCGCTTCCCCGACAGCACGAGTGCCGATACCATCCGCGAGCAGCTCGATCCGCTCGTGGGCCGTTTTGGCGTGACGTGCCGTGTGGGTCGTGCGAAGGTGCCGTTCTCGGTCTCTGCCGACGATCCGGCCGTGAAGGCGCTTATTGATACCTATAACGAGTTTACGGGCAAGCATGCTGAGCCCTTTGCCATGGGCGGCGGCACGTACGCGCGCAACTTTGCCCGCGCCGTCTCGTTTGGCCCCGAGGAGACCGGTCTGGAGCTGCCCGAGTGGGGCGGCCAGATGCACGGTCCCAACGAGTGCGCCAACGAGGAACAGCTCAAGCAGGCGCTCAAGATTTATATCGTGGCGATCTTACGTTTGAACGAGCTTGAGCTTTAAGGCTGCGGCGTTTTAACAACTTAGCACCCCTTTCGTCCGGGCTTTTTAAGTTGCGGTGGAATAGTTCCTAGAATGGGCCATTTGATGGCCAAGCAGGAACTATTTCACCGCAACTTTGTTTTTATTGGTGTAAAAGGCGGGTCATGCTTGGTGGCGGGTTTGTTATTCGTTTGTAAAGCCGAGCCGCGCTTGCGGTAAGGGTCTATCAGATGCCCGTAATAAAGCGCAGCTGACGCGGGCGCTGCCCGATCGAGACCGTATCTTTCCAAACAGCAAAGCGGGCAGGGTGCCCGCGAGTCGCTTGTATGAAAGGAAGATCATGCTCGATCAGGCTTATTCTCGTCGTCAGTTCCTCGGCCTCGCTGGTGGTTTTGCCAGCATCGTCGGTCTCGGTCTCGTTGGTTGCGGCGGCGCAGGCGCAACCGACGCCGCCGACAAGGGTAGCGCCGCTGCCGCCGAGTCCGTCTCCGGCGAGGTGACCTACGACGGTGCCTCCTCGTTCCAGGCTCTCGTCGAGGCCGCTGCCGAGAAGTTCATGGATGCCAATCCGGACGTCTCCGTCTCCGGTTCGGGTAACGGTTCGGGTAAGGGCCTGACCGCTGTCGCCGCCGGCACCGTCACCATCGGTAACTCTGACGTCTTCGCCGAGACCAAGCTCGAGGCCGATCAGGTCAAGAACCTCGTCGATCACGAGGTCGCCGTCGTGGGCATGGGCCCCGTCGTCTCCAAGAACGTGACAGTCGACGACCTGACCCTCGAGCAGCTCAAGGGCATCTTCTCCGGCCAGATCACCAACTGGAAGGAGGTCGGCGGCGACGACGCCAAGATCGTCGTTCTCAACCGCAAGGCCGGCTCCGGCACCCGCGCCACCTTCGAGGCCGCCGTCTTTGGCGACGAGGCCGTCGACTTTAAGGGCGACGCCGAGCTCGACAAGTCCGGCGATGTCCAGACTCAGATGGGCAGCACCGACAACGCCATCTCCTACCTCGACTTCTCGCACTTCGATGACTCCAAGTTCAACGCCATCATGGTCGAGGGCGTCGAGCCCAAGAGCACAAACGTCACCGACGACTCCTTCAAGATCTGGGCGACCGAGCACATGTACTGTGCTAAGGACGCCGACGAGGCCACCAAGGCCTTCCTGGAGTTCATGCTTTCCGACGACGTCCAGGGCAAGCTCGTCGAGGAGCAGGGCTTTATTCCCGTTTCTGCCATGAAGGTCGTCAAGGACGCCAGTGGCAAGGTCTCCGCTAAATAAGTAATCGCCCCCGGAAAGGTTTGCAATGGCAAAACAGCTGCCAAAGCGCGAGCTTGAGAACGTGGGCCTGGGCGTCACGGGTGCGTGCGTAGCGCTCGTGACGCTTGTCGTTGCCGCGCTCATCTTTATGGTCGCCCAAAAGGGCCTCTCGGCTTTTTTCAAGGACGGCGTCTCGATCGTCGAGTTTTTTACCGGTACCAAGTGGGACCTGGCCAACACGGCCGAAAACGGCCTGCCCTACACTGGCGCCCTGCCCCTGATCGTCACCTCGTTTGCGGTCATGGTGCTCTCCACGCTCATCGCACTGCCCATCGCCATCGGCTCTGCCATCTTTGCGGTCGAGATTCAGCCTAAGTTTGGCTCCAAGGTTTTTCAGCCGCTCATTGAGCTTTTGACCGGTATTCCCTCGGTCGTCTTTGGCCTGATCAGCTTTCACGTGGTCGTCGGCCTTATGAAGAGCGTTTTCCATGTGAGCACGGGTCTGGGTATCTTGCCCGGCGCTATCGTGCTGGCAGTCATGATTCTGCCGACGATGACCACGCTTTCGGTCGATGGCCTGCGCGCTGTGCCCGACAGCTACCGTCAGGGCTCGCTCGCACTGGGCTACACCCGCTGGCAGACCATCTGGCACGTGGTGCTCAAGTCCGCCATGCCGTCGCTCATGACCGCGGTCATCCTTGGCATGACCCGCGCCTTTGGCGAAACGCTCGCCGTGCGCATGGTTATCGGCGGCATCGAGGCCATGCCGACGTCGCTGCTGTCGCCCGCCTCGACCATTACCACCACGCTCACCACGTCCATGGCGGTCTATGCCGAGGGCTCGGCCCAGGACGACGTTCTGTGGGCGCTCGGTCTGCTGCTGATGGGCATGAGCCTCATCTTTATCCTGATCATCCATCTCATTGGCCGCAAGGGGGCGAAGGCTCGTGGCTAGCACGCGCATCCATATCGACGAGGCGAGACTCGGGCGTGTCCAAAGGCAAGACCGTATCGCCACGGGCGTGCTGACGGCGATTGTCGCCATCGTCATGCTTATCGTCGTCTCCATGGTGGCCTACATCCTGTTCGAGGGTATCTCGACGCTGTTCCAGCCGGGCTTTCTCACGCAGCCCGCACGCGCCAACGGAACGCAGGGCGGCGTGCTCTACCAGCTGTTCGACTCGTTCTATCTGTTGCTGATCACCCTGGTCATCTCGGTGCCCATCAGTCTGGGCGGCGCGGTCTTTTTGGTTGAGTACGCGCCCGATGGGCCCATCCGCGACATCGCCTCCACCGCCATCGAGACGCTGTCCTCGCTGCCCTCCATTGTCGTGGGCATGTTCGGCTTTCTGGTGTTCTCGGTGCAGCTGGGCTGGAAGTACTCCATCATCTCCGGCGCCGTCGCGCTTACCATGTTCAACATCCCCATCCTGGTGCGCGTGATCCAGCAGGCACTCGAGGACGTGCCGCAAGCCCAGCGCGATGCGTGCCTGGCCATGGGCCTCACTCGCTGGGAGGCCACATTGCACATCCTGATTCCCGAGGCCATGCCCGCCATCGTGACCGGCATCGTGCTTTCGGCCGGCCGCGTGTTTGGCGAGGCCGCGGCGCTGCTCTTTACCTCGGGCATGAGCTCGCCGGTCCGCCTCAACTTCTTGAGCTTTAACCTGTCGAGCCCCACCTGCGCCTGGAACGTGTTCCGTCCCGGCGAGTCGCTGGCCGTGCACATCTACAAGATCTATGGCGAGGGCAGCCCCGAGGCCCAGCAGATCGTCTGGGGCACCGCGGCACTGCTGATGATTTGCGTGCTGCTGTTTAACGTAGTCGCCCGTATCGTGGGCAAGCAACTGGCAAGGAAGATGACGGCCGAATGAGCGATATGAATGCAACGCCCGCAACCGAGGCGGCCACGTCCGACACCCCCCAGGACTTTCTGTCGAGCGTGGGGGAGAGCGAGAGGCGCGTGCGCGTGAGCGGCAAGGCCGTGAGCGACGAGGTCGTGCTCTCCGCCAAGGACGTCAACGTGTACTATGGCGACCACCATGCGCTGCACAATACGTCGCTCGACTTCCACAAGGGTGAGATCACGGCGCTCATCGGGCCTTCGGGCTGCGGCAAGTCGACCTTCTTGCGTAGCCTCAACCTGATGAATCGCGAGATTCGCCGCTGTCGCGTGGAGGGCGAGATCAACTACCGCGGGCGCAACGTGAACACCAAGACCGAGAACACGTACGAGCTGCGTCGCTCCATCGGCATGGTGTTCCAGCAGCCAAACCCCTTCCGCAAGTCCATTCGCGACAACATCACCTTTGCGCCCAAGCGCCACGGCATCACCGACCGTGACGAGCTCGACCGCATGGTCGAGGAGAGCTTGCGTGGCGCCGCGCTGTGGGACGAGGTCAAAGACAAGCTCGACAAGAGCGCCTACGCGCTTTCGGGCGGTCAGCAGCAGCGTCTGTGCATCGCGCGCACGCTGGCGCTCAACCCCGACGTAATCCTGTTTGACGAGCCCTGCTCGGCGCTCGACCCCATCTCGACGCTGGCGATCGAGGACCTCATGTCGTCGATCGTGGCCGACCGCGCCATCGTCATCGTGACGCACAACATGGAGCAGGCGTCGCGCGTGTCCAACCGCACGGCGTTTTTCTACATGGGCGATATGGTCGAGTACGACGAGACCGACGAGATTTTCCAACGGCCCAAGGATAAGCG
>DXZN01000053.1 GCA_019419645.1 Collinsella sp.
CCCTCGCCGGCGCCTACGACGGGGCGCCCGCGCGCCTGGCGCCCGCCAAGCAGCGGCTGCTCGCCCTCCTCGCAAGGCGGGGGTTCGCCTACGGCGGCACCACGCCCGCCGGCAACCCGAGGAAGTACTGGACCTACGACTTCCTGAGGTGGCTCGACAAGGTCAGGCCGGAGGACGATGGCGGGGTTCGGGCGCTCGCCGCCCTGAGGAACGAGGTCGAGGCCGCGGCGGAGGCCCGGGCGGATCTGCTCTCCGAGTACAGGGCGGCCGTGGATGCCAGCCCGATCGCCGCGGAGGTGGCCGCCCTCCAGTCGATCAAGGGCTGCGCCTTCGCGCTGGCCGCAGCCTTCTCGGCCGAGGTCGGCGACTTCACGAGGTTCCGTTCCGGAAGGCAGGTCACGGCCTATTTCGGCCTCGCGCCGAGTCAGAGGTCGAGCGGCGACTCCGTGCGGCTCGGAGGCATCAGCGGCGCGGGCAACGCGCTCGTGAGGAAGCTGGCCGTTGAGGGTTCATGGCACTACGCCGCGGCGCGGCACCAGCCGAAGCTCATGCCGAGGGACACGGGCGTGCCCCTCGAGATAAGGATGCACGGGAGGAAGGGATCCGAGCGGCTCCTGCGGCGGCGCGAGGAGATGCTCGCCCGCGGCATGCCCCAGGCGAAGGCTAACGCGGCCACCGCGGCCGAGCTCGTGAGGTGGCTCTGGGCCCTCGGCATGATGTGCCGGGAGGGCGCGGAATAGACATGGCCCCCGTCCCGGCGAGCCGGGCGGCCTTCGGGGATACCCCCTATTTCGCTGTGCGCGCGGAGCCCTCCGCATG
This sequence comes from Collinsella sp., assembly GCA_019419645.1. Lineage (GTDB taxonomy): Bacteria > Actinomycetota > Coriobacteriia > Coriobacteriales > Coriobacteriaceae > Collinsella. The sequence continues at coordinate 820 of DXZN01000053.1, forward strand.
CGCCCCGACAGACTTGGGGAACCCCGCCGAAGGAATGGAGTGCGGGCCGACAGAACGGTATCCGCGGATATGAGACTGAGCCGAAGGCGTCGATGACATGCCGGGGGCGGACCGGGACGGGTTAACGGCAGGCCCCGCCGACCGATTGCAAGCGGTCGGCGGGGCCATTGTGGCTCTTGACAGCGGATTGGGTCATATGAGTGAAAGCCCGCCAGAGCGAGCAAGGCGCCTTCAAGAAAAATGGCGCCGCAGGTTGAGCATAAGTCAGCGAGCGGGTCGCATTTGTGACAAGGTGACGTGAAACGAAAGGGCGCTGACCTTTTGGTCGCGCCCTTGAAGTTGAACGTCAGATTGTCCAAATGCGGCCCGCGCAGCGTCGAGCCGTTACGCGGTTCGTAGAACCGCGTAACTAGTTAGTACATCTTTGCGCCGGCGGGGATGGAAGCATCGAGCTGGATCAGGTTGAGGCGCTCCTCGCCCTCCTCCTCGTGGACAGCGCTGATCAGCATGCCGCAGCTGGGGATGCCCATCATCTTGCGCGGAGGCAGATTGGTGATGGCGAGCAGGGTCTTACCGACCAGGTCCTCGGGCTCGTAGTACTCGTGAATACCGGAGAGGATGGTGCGGTCGGTGCCGGTGCCGTCGTCGAGCGTAAAGTTCAGCAGCTTCTTGGACTTCTTGACGGCCTCGCATGCCTTGACCTTCACAGCGCGGAAGTCGCTCTTGGAGAAGGTATCAAAGTCGACGAACTCCTCAAACAGCGGCTCAACGGCGATCTTGGAGTAATCGAGCGTGGGCTTAAGCGACTTAACGAACGGGCTCGCGGCGTTGCCGGCCTCGGCAGCCTTGGCGGCAGCGGCACCGGACTGGAAACCCTTCTCGGGCTTCATGTGCGGGAACAGCAGCACGTCGCGGATAGAAGCCTGGTTGGTGAGCAGCATGACCACGCGGTCGATACCGATGCCGATGCCGCCCGCGGGAGGCATACCGTACTCGAGGGCGCGCACGTAATCCTCGTCATACTCCATGGCCTCGTCGTCACCGCCGGCCTTCTCGGCCATCTGGGCGGCAAAGCGCTCGGCCTGGTCGACCGGGTCGTTGAGCTCGGAGAACGCGTTGGCGTACTCGTGACCGGCAATAACCAGCTCAAAGCGGTGCGTCAGGCGCGAGTCGTCCTCAAAACGCTTGGCAAGCGGGCTGACCTCGATGGGGTAATCGCACACGAACGTCGGGTTGACGATGGTGTCCTCGCCCAGCTCATCGTAAATCTCGGCGATGATCTTGCCAGCAGTCCACTCGGGCTTGATCTCCAGGCCCTTCTCGCGCGCGGCGGCAGCAAGCTCCTCGACCGGCGTGTCGATGGTGACCTGCTTGCCGAGCACGTCGGAGACGATGTCGGTCATGGGACGGCTGGCCCACTCACCAGAAAGGTCGATGGTCTGGCCCTGGTACTCAATGACCTCGGGGTTGCCGATGGCCTTGTTGGCAGCCTTGATGACACCTTGGGCGAGCGCCTTCATGCCCTCGAGGTCGGAGAAGGCACGGTAGGCCTCCATCGTGGTGAACTCGGGGTTGTGGGTAAGGTCCATGCCCTCGTTACGGAAGATGCGGCCGATCTCGAACACGCGCTCAAAACCACCGACGATGCAGCGCTTGAGGTGCAGCTCGGTGGCAATACGCAGGTAGCACTCCTGATCGAGCGCGTTGAAGTGGGTAATGAACGGCTTGGCCGTGGCACCACCCTGGATGGTCTGCAGGATGGGGGTCTCGACCTCCATGTAGCCGTCGGACTCCATAAAGCGACGGAAGGTGGAGAGAATCTGCGAACGCTTACGGAAGGTCTCACGAACGTCGTCGTTGGCGATCAGGTCGACATAGCGCTGGCGATAGCGGGTCTCCTTGTCGGAAAGACCGTGGAACTTCTCGGGCAGCGGACGAACGGCCTTGGAAAGCAGGGTCGCGCTCTCAGGGGCAACGGAAAGCTGGCCGCGCTTGGTGCGCACGACCACGCCGGTCACGCCCAGGATGTCGCCCAGGTCGAGGGCCTTGAGCGTATTCCAGGCAGCCTCGTCCATGTCGTTGATGCGGCAGAACAGTTGAATCTCGGCAGTCGCATCGCGCACGACGATGAACATGATCTTGCCCTGACCGCGCTTGGCGACCACACGGCCGGCAATCTTCACGACATCCTCGGTGTCCTCACCATCGGCAAGATCGGCGTACTTAGCCTCGATATCGGCGACGTAGTCCTCAAGCTCAGAGTGCTCAGGATAGGGGTTCTGGCCCGCCTCGAACAGGGCGGCGCGCTTGACCAGGCGGGTGGCGCGCTCGTCGTTGAGCGTCGATGCCTGATCGGCGGCGTTCTGGTTCTCTGCCATAAGTTAGCTCCTCAAACTAAAACGCTCCCCAGGATTCGGTCCCAGGGAGCGAAAACATACCTTTACGCGGGACCGTGGTCTAGCGTGCGATCTTGGCGATGGTGTAGACGCGAGTCTTGCCGGAAGGCGTAACGACCTCGACGGAATCGCCCTCGCCGTGACCAATGATGGCGTGACCGACCGGAGACTCGTTGGAAATCTTGTGCTCGAGCGAGTTGGTCTCGGTGGTACCGACGAGCGTGACTTCCATGACCTCGCCGTTGGGATCAATCAGCGAAACGGTGGAACCGATGGAGACGGTCAGGTCGCCCGTGGTGGCAGCAACCTGAGCGTTGGCAAGAATGGCCTGGATCTCGGCGATACGAGCAGCATTCTGGGCCTGCTTGTCCTTGGCGGCATCGTACTCGGAGTTCTCCGAAAGGTCGCCGAACGCGCGGGCTTCCTTGATGTCCTCGACGATCTCCTTGGCGTAATCGCCCTCACGCCAGGCGAGCTCCTCGACGAGCTTCTGGCGGCCCTCAGCGGTCAGTACGATCTGGCTTGCGTCCATACGGATATCTCCCCAACTCTGATCAAACAATCAACTGTCAACAAAACGAAAAAGACCGGCTAGCCTGCGGGCAAGCCGGTCAGGTGCTCACCCCAAAGGGATGGGACTACTCTGCGTCCGCGTCGCTGTCCTCTGCCTGCTTCTTCTTGGCAGCAGCGAGCTTGGCCTCGAGCTCAGCGATCTCCTTGTCCTCCTCGGACTGCTCGACCACGACCTCCTCGGCCTGCTTGGTCTCGGCCTTATCGTCGCCCTCCATACCCTCACGGATATTCTTGACGGTAGAGCCGAGGGACTTGCCGAGCTTCGGCAGGTTCTTGGGCCCGAAGATAATCAGGACAACGACGAGAATAATGATGAGCTCAGGAGCCCTCAGTCCAAACATGTAGACCTCCACAATACAGCGAGACAAGCTCGAATGAGTATACCGCGGGTATCGCGGTATCACAACACTAGCTAAAAAAAGGGACCGCAAGAAGCGGTCCCTCCTCATGCTCTGGTCGGGTTGACTGGATTTGAACCAGCGACCCCTGCGTCCCGAACGCAGTGCTCTACCAAACTGAGCCACAACCCGTTAGCTCGACTATAGTAACAAAGATTTTCGCCGCGTGCTAGAGAAATTTTTATTTCTTTGAAGCGTCGATTTGAACCGTGTTGGGAATAAGCTCAGTCGCGCAGGCCCACCAGCCATTTTGCTGGGCAGCATCGGCAAGCCTTTCGGCCGTGGCAGCGGTGTCGCAAATGGCAAACGAGCAGGCACCCGATCCGCACACATCTACAGCAACGGTTCCGTCCTGTTTACGCAGCCAGTCGAGGACCGTTTGAATCTGCGACTCCATCTGTGCGGAAATGACACCAAGGTTGTTATGGATGAGTGCATATGCCGTCTCGGCATCACCAGCACGCAAGGCAGAAGCTATCGCGCCGGGCTTGTCCGCAGGCACCGGGGCCTCGTCAAAACGTCGATAGGCTTCAATTGTCGAAACGCTTGCCTCGCGCGGCTTGACCAGCACGACGGGCGTCGCAGGCAGCGCGGGGTACTCAGTTGCCAGCACGTCTCCCCCACCTACGTAGAACGCAGGACTCGCGTGCAAAAAGAACGGGACGTCAGCACCAATGCCCCGCGCAATATCGTCGAGCGCTGGGTCGGTGCGATCAATGCCCCAGAGCTCTGCCAAGGCGACAATGACCGCGGCCGCATCCGTCGAGGGGCCGCCCAAGCCGGCGCACAATGGAATGCGCTTCTCAATCGTCACGCAGACGTTTGCCTCGCGACCATAATGCTCGGCCATAGCAACCGCAGCCCGATACGCCGTATTCTTTTGCATGGGAAAATCTGATGCCGGAACCGTCTGGACGGTCAGCGCCTGCGACGGCGCGACCGTCACGGTATCGGAAAGACCGACGGCCGCCATCAGGGAATCGACCCTGTGGTAGCCGCGGTCATCGCGCTCGGTATGAACCCCCAGGTAGAGGTTAATCTTTGCCGGCGCGGAAAGAGTCAGGGACCGATCGGTCACCGTTAATGCTCCTCGAGCTGATTGCCGAGCGGGGTAAAGATATGCTCGCCGCTCTCAGGGTCGAACAGCTCGACCTGACCGGTGAGGACATCGATATACTGGTAGGACTGACGCGACTTGCGGCCGCGGCGCTCGTCAACCTCGACGATAAAGACGGCGGGGTGGACGCTCTTGATGGTGCCCATGCGCTCGACGACGCGGGTGCGGCCCATGTTGGCCTTAACCTTGACGCGATCGCCCACCATATCGGTCAGCTTCTCGTGGATGTCGTCGACGTGATTGACTTCCATCTCTTCCATGAACAGGGCCTCCAGAAGGTGCAATTCAAAAAGGGGATAATACCCCTAAGATAGACAAAACTCTAATACTATAGCACCCTGCTGCCGCCATACGCAAGTAGCTAAATAAACCCCGTCCCAAATACGTACCAGACGACAATCTCGCATGACCAGTTGTTACGCGGTTTGGTAAAACCGCGTAACCTAAAGGTTGTCGGTGTCCAGGACGATGGTGAATGGACCGTCGTTGACCAAGTCGACTTTCATATCGGCGCCGAAGATGCCATGTGCTACGTGTTCGACATCTTGACGAACAAGCGTCAGGAAGCACTCGTAGAGCTCGTTGGCGACATCGGGGGCGCCGGCATCCGTAAACGATGGGCGGCGACCGTGGCGGCAGTCGGCGAACAGCGTGAACTGCGACACTACGAGAACCTCGCCGTCGACATCGGCAAGTGCCAGGTTGGTCTTACCGTTCTCGTCCTCGTTAATGCGCAAGCCCCGGAGCTTGCCCCACAGCTTGTCGGCCTCGGCACGCGTATCGCCATGGCCCACACCCAGCAGCACCAGGTAGCCGCGTCCAATGCGGCCCACGCACTCGCCGTCGACCGTCACGCCGGCGTTGAGCACGCGCTGCACCACCGCACGCACGGTCTACTCCTCGCCCGTCAGCTTGGCGGACAGATGCTCGAGCGCGTGGAAACGATGGCTGATGGCGTTCTTCTCGTCAGCCGTCAGCTCGGCCATGGTCTTGCCCGGCGTGTCGACCGGCAGGAACAGCGGGTCGTAGCCAAAGCCGTGATCGCCGCGGCCCTCGTGTGCGATAGTGCCCTCGCAGGCGCCCTCACCATAGGTGACCAAACCGTCCGTGTCGATGAGCGCAACGACGCTCATAAAGCGCGCGGTGCGATCCTCGTCGGCCACGCCTTCCAGGTTAACGAGCAGCTTGGCGTTGTTGGCGGCATCGTCGCCGTGCACGCCCGCATAGCGCGCGCTATACACGCCCGGCTCGCCGTCCAGGGCATCAACGACCAAGCCCGAATCGTCGGCAATGGCCATGAGCCCCGTCTCTTCGACCGCGGCTTGGGCCTTGATGATGGCGTTCTCCAAAAACGTCGTGCCGTTTTCCTCGGGATCCTCAAAATTGCCCAGCTGGCCGAGCGCTACAAAGCGCACCTCGGGCATAACCTTGCCCAAAATAGCCTCGATCTCAGTGAGCTTATGGGCGTTGCCCGTTGCCACGACGATGGTCGCCGCCGGGTCGAGGGTGTCGATGTCGATCTTCTCAAGTGCCATAAGTGGTCTCCTTGTCTCTATAGCAATGCCGCGCCGAGGGCGACGAGGGCCTCTGCCTCTCCCCTCTCAATCAACGGCTGTCTTGTGCCTAGACGTCTCCGCAGATAAAACCTACCAAATTAAACCTGTCCCTTTTTGGTAGGTTAGGCGAGGGCTTGGCGCTGAAGCTCGATGAGCTCGGCGACACCTTTGTCGCCCAGGTCGAGCAGGGCGTTGAGGCGCTTACGGTCGAAGGGCGCCTGCTCGCCGGTGCCCTGGAGCTCGATCATCTCGCCGGTGTCGGTGGCGACGAGGTTCATGTCGACCTCGGCATGGCTGTCCTCGGAATAATCGAGGTCAAGCAGCGTATTGCCGTCGACAACGCCCATGGAGATGGCAGCCACCTGGCCGATAAGCGGGATGCGCTCGATCTTGCCCGCCTCGACCCACATGGCGAGGGCGTCGTGCAGCGCCACCCAGGCGCCGGTGATGCTCGCTGTACGCGTGCCGCCATCGGCCTGAATCACATCGCAGTCGACGGTGACGGTGTACTCGCCGAGCGCCTTCATGTTGACGACGGTACGCAGGCTGCGGCCAATGAGGCGCTCGATCTCCATGGAGCGACCCTTGCGGTTGGCGTGCTCGCGCTTGCAGCGCTTACCGGTCGACGCCGGCAGCATGGCGTATTCCGCGGTCACCCAGCCGGCCTTAGCCCCCTTTCGCCAGCCCGGTACGCCCTCCTCGATAGTGGCGGCGCACAGCACGCGCGTGTCACCGAACTCGGCCAAACACGAGCCGTGGGCGTGCTTCATGACGCCACGGGTGAGCTTAACGGGGCGCAACTCGTTGGCGGCGCGACCGTTGGCGCGGTTGACCTGCATGTACTCCATAGAAATTTCCTTTCGGCAAAAGATGTGGCGAAGGCTTTGGCGGCTGCTTTACATCTATTTCAGCTCATCGATATCGATATGTTCGATGCTCTTGAGCGGCTGACCAAAGATAAAGCTGCCCGCCACCGCAAACTCGGCGATGTTATCGGCCGTCGTGGCAAAACGATGCTGCGGCTCGGCGGCGTCGCCCGCCAGCTGCTCGCGGCGCGTGAGAATATCGGTCAGCTCGCGCGTGGTCTCCTCGGCGGAACTCACGACGCGCACCCCAGGCCCCAGCGCATGGCGGATAGGTCCCACCAACAGCGGGAAATGCGTACAGCCGAGCACCACGGTATCGATACCGTGGTCGCGCAGCGGCTCAACCGTGGCACCCACCAGCGCACGTACGGCAGGCGTATCGAAGATGTCCTCGTTCTCAAGCCACTGTTCCTGCAGATGTGCACCCGAGGCGAGTTCGTGTTCGACAACCTCGACAAAGCTCGAGGCAGGACAGCCGTATACATCGACACCGGCATCCAGGTCCTGAATGGCGCGCGTGTAGGCGCCCGAGCGAATGGTGAGGTTGGTGGCGAGCACGCCCACGCGACGCGAGCGGGTGCTGTTGATTGCCGCACGGGCACCCGGCGCGATCACGCCGATCACGGGAACGTCGAGCACCTGCTGGGCCAGACGCAAGGCCGCAGCGGTCGCCGTGTTGCAGGCGATGACCATAATCTTGACGTCGTGCTTCGAAAGCCAACGGCCCGCCTGCAACGCAAACGAGCGCACCTCATCCTCGGTACGGGTGCCGTAGGGGCAGCGCTTGGTGTCGCCAAAGTAGTAGACGGACTCGTGCGGCAACGCCGTCGCAATCGCGCGCGCAACCGTCAGACCGCCCAAACCAGAATCGAACACGCCAATCGGGCGCGTGTCGCCTGCCGGATTCTCGATATCGGACATTACCTCACCAGTCTCTCTCGAAAAGACATGTCCAAGTGCGGCGGCGCCGCGCTACGAACGCGCCGCGACCAGCAGCTCTGCCGTCGCCGCCCAACCGTCGACAATTTTGCCGCGCGTAACGAAAGCGTTCTCGCAAGCAGCCAGGAACTCGGGCGCGCCGGCGCTCGTCAGGCCATTCTCGACCAGGCAGAACGTGCCCACGTGATCGGCCATGTAGAAGTCGGACTCGGAATCGCCGAGCGCGAGCGTCTCCTCGCGCTCGATCCCTAGGTGCTCGCAGAAGCGCGCAATGGCGACGCCTTTGTTGAGGCCCGCGGGGTTGATGTTAAATGCGCGACCGTCCTCGACGCGATCGAGCTCGAGCGTCGTCGGCTTGGACAGGTGAGTCAGATGGCCGTTGCAAGCCCAGATCAGACCGCAGCCGGCCTCGTCCAGGATGGCCTGAACCTCATCGTCGGGCACATCGCCGCGCATGCCGACGGTGACCTCACGGTACTTGTAGCCGGTCGACATGTCGTTGTGATACTCGATCTTGTGCGGCCAGCGGGCGAGGATCTTCTCGCACACGCCGGTCTGCTCGATCACCTGGTGCGGCGTGAGGCCACAGGCGGGGTCGTAGGGCATGTCGCCGGTCAGATACTCCCAATCGTTGGCTTTGAGGTCGTACATGACCAGGCCGCCCATCTCGCCGATGTAGGAGTTGAGGCCGAGCACGCGCGCGTCCTCGTGAATCATGGTGCGGTTGCGGCCCGAGGTGGGAACCACCTGAATACCAGCGCGAGTAAGCGCCACGACGGCCTCGACGAGTTTGGTCGAAGGGTTGCCGTCGTTGTCGCGCAGCACGCACGAGCCGGGCGCGAGCATCGTGGCATCCAGGTCGGTAAAGACGTACTTGACCTTGGCCAAGCGCTCGCGCATCTCGCCCGAAAGCTCGGCAACGGTCGGCAGGGTATTGTGGGACATGGTTACTCCGTTTACGTAGAAGGGTTTGGACTTGGACGGCATATTTTGATTGAGGGAACACGCTTATGGCGACAGCGCACTCAGGGCGCCGCCGCCATCATGGTTCATTAGTCAAACTGGGTAACATCGATCAGGCGATTGGCCAGCGAAAGGTCGCTCTCGATGGGCACGAACTCGTCGCCCACGTGCATGAGCTCCTCGTCACCCTTTGCCAGCAGCAAGACAATGGTGGGAGCATCGGGGTTGACGTACTCCTCGCGCGCCGCCTTGAACGCCGCATGCACAGCGGCTTCGCGATCGAGGATGATCTTGTTCGGCGTATCGTCGGGAACATGTTCGGCAAGCTCGCGACAGACCTTCATCGGGTCCTCGTGAGCCGGGTCCTCATTGGCAAAGATCATCAGGTCGGAATACGGTGCGGCCTCGCGCGGAAGCTGCTCGCGGCGCTCCTGCGCCTTGCCGCCGGCAGCGCCAAACACTGCGATGACCGGGCTGGCGGGAAACGCGCGCTTGACCGACGAGAAAAGCGAGCGGAACGAAAGCTGGTTGTGCGCGTAGTCGACAACGCAAATCACGCGGCCGTCCTTCGACTCCACGACCTCCATACGGCCCGGCACACGCAGTTTGGAGAGGCCCTTCTTGATGGCCTCGATACCGATGCCGATCTCGCGCGCGGCGGCGATAGCGACCAGCGCGTTCTCCACGTTAAAGTCTCCCGCGATACCCAGCAGGATCTTCTCCCCCGCCTCGGACTCGTCGGCACACAGGCCATGCAAGTTGAACTCGATGCTAAAGCCGACCATGCGTACGTCGCTCGCCCACAGGCTCGCCTCGGGATGCTCGACGCCAACGGTCACCAAGCGCTCGGCCGTCGACGCTGCCTCCAGCACACGGTCGACCTCTTCGGTGCCCAGATTCACCACGGCAGTCTTTGCCTGGTCAAAGATCCTGAGTTTGCTCTCAAAATAATCCTCAAACGTGGGGTGTTCGATCGGCGAGATGTGGTCGCGGCCGATGTTGAGGAAGCACGCCACGTCAAACGGCAGATTCTCGACGCGTTGGTACTTGAGCGCCTGGCTCGAGACCTCCATGACCATGGACTTGCGACCGGACGTGCGGCAGTTGGCGATATGGCGCCAGACCTCGGGGGCCTCGGGCGTAGTATTGGTGCTCTCGTAGCACTCGATACCATCGTCGGTACTCACCGAGCCGATCATGCCGCAGGACTCGCCCGCCGCTTTGATAATCGACTGGAGCATAAAAGCGGCCGTGGTCTTTCCCTTGGTGCCGGTGATGCCCACGATCTTGACGTCGTGGTCGGGACGGTCGTAGACCTCCGGCGGCAACAGGGCCATGGCCGTGCGAACACTATCAACAACCAGCATCGCAGCACCGCCCTCCTTCGCCAGCGGCTCCAGAGACTCGACCAGCGACTCCTCGCACACAAATGCGACGGCGCCCGCATCGAGCGCCATGCTCAAAAACGCGGGCTTAAAGGCAGCACCTTTACAGAAGAACACGTCACCTGCCGAGACCACGCGCGAATCAAACGAGCAGCCGGTCACGGCACGCTCGTCAACCTGCTCTGATGCGCGCAGCTCGCCGCACACGTCGAGAAGCTTGGCAAGCGTATCGACCGTGGTCACGGTCGCGGAATCCGAATGGTGCATCTTTCACCTTTCTCAGCCATTTGGCAGGGACGGTTTTCATAGTAACTGAAACGTGCTCGCGCAAAAACGGCTCCCGGAGGAGCCGTTACGCGCAGGCGTTCGTAAGCCGAGGCTAGGCAGCCTGAACAGAAGGCTGGCCCTCGTCGATAAAGAAGCGCTTGTACCACACTAGGAACACGAGCGGCGTATAGATCTTGCGCTGGAAATCGCCCTTGCCCGCAAAGTGCAGATCGAGCAGGTGCATAAGCTCGTCGGTATTGAAGAACTCGCTTGCCCACGGCGCGGTGAAGTACTCCTTGACATAGTCGTACCACTTTTGCTCGCGCAGCCAGTAGACAATCGGCACCGGGAAGCCCACCTTGGGACGGGTGGCCCACTCATCGGGCAGCGACTTGTTGGCAGCGTGGCGGAGTACCTGTTTGTTGCCGTTCTCGTTGATGCGGTAGCGGTCGGGAATGTGCTCGGCGAACTCCATGACTTTGCGGTCCAGGAAGGGCACGCGCAGCTCCAGCGAGTGCGCCATGCACATCTTGTCGGCCTTGAGCAGAATGTCGCCCGGGAGCCACATGTTCATGTCCAGGTACTGCTTCTTGACCAGTTCGGGCTGACCCTTCACGCGTGCGTAGATGGGTGCAGCGAGCTCAAAGGCGCCATCGCCGGTGTTGTACTCGGGCTTGAGCACGCCGTCGACCTCGCGCTCCGGCCATACCAGAGCCTGTCCCAGGAACGACTTCTCGGGGATCTCGGCACCCTTGACCAGGAAGTTATGTCCCTTGAAGTACGGCATATGCAGCGCCAGGTTACCGAGCGCGCGACGGATGGGCAGCGGCACCATCTTTTTGTACTTGCGCACCGGGACCGTGTCCTCGTAGTAGGCGTAGCCGCCAAAGAGCTCGTCGGCGCCTTCGCCCGAAAGCACGACGGTAACGTCCTTGCGGGCCATCTCGGCCAAGAACCACAGCGGCACGGAAGACAGGTTGGACTGCGGCTCGTCCATGTGATACTGGATGTCCTCGAGCGCACCGAAGAACTCGTCGGCGGTAATCATCTTGCGAACGTTCTCGACGCCGAGCTTATCGGAAAGCTCCTTGGCGTAGTTGGTCTCGTTAAAGTTCTTGTAGTCAAAGCCCACCGAGAAGGTCTTGTCGGGCATGAGGCAAGCGGCGATGTAGCTGGAGTCGACGCCACCGGAGAGGAACGACGCGACCTTGACGTCGGCGATACGATGGGCCTCGACGCTCTCGTGCACGACCTCGTCCAGCTCATCGACATACTCTTCGAACGGCTTCTCGACGGCAGAGTAATCGCAATCCCAGTAGCGCTCGATGTTCATCTTGCCGGTCGGGATATCGACGGTAAAGTAGTGCGCCGGCGGCAGCTTGTAGACACCCTCGAAGAAGGTCTCCTCGGTTGCCGAATACTGCAGCGTCATGTACGGACGCAGGGCCTTTTTGTTGACCGCCTTGTGGAAGTGCGGGTAGTCCAGGAAGCTCTTGATCTCGGAACCAAAGAGCACGCCCGGAGCGCCGTCGCCCGCATCGGCCATGGGATAGTAGTAGAGCGGCTTGATGCCAAAGATGTCGCGGGCGCCAAAAAGCTTGTTCTTCTTTTTGTCCCAGATGACGAAGGCGTACATACCGCGCAGGCGATCGAGAACGGCCTCGCCCCACTCCTCGTAGCCGTGCAGGAGGCTCTCGGTGTCGGCGCCGCAGTGGAACTTGTAGCCCTTGGCCTCGAGCTCGGAACGGAGTTCTTGGAAGTTGTAGATCTCGCCGTTGAAGACAATGACGACGCTACCGTCCTCGTTGGCCATGGGTTGGGCGCCAGCCTCGGTCAGGTCGAGGATCGACAGGCGGCGGAAGCCGAGGGCAACGCGGCCGTCGATAAACTGACCGCCCATGTCGGGACCGCGATGGACGATGCGGTCCATCATCTTGGTGAGCACCTCGGATTGGTTATCCGTCCCACCGACAAAACCGACAAAACCGCACATATACTATCCCCTCTGCTGTTGCTGGGCATCAAATCGAATCAGTAGCTTTTGAGTATACCCGAGGGCGTAAAGAGGGGCGGAATGTTCAGGCAATCTCAACTGAATCAGCTCCGCTGTGACACGCGCCGGTTACCTTTAATGGATATGAGGTGAATGAGGCGATTGTTTTGCTATACTCTCTCCGCACGGGCGATTGGCGCAACGGTTAGCGCAGGTGCTTTACACGCACAAGGCTGGGGGTTCGAATCCCTCATCGCCCACCATTGAATTGGAAACGGTCCTCGCAAGGGGACCGTTTTTGTTTGGGCCCAGCGCATGGGATTCGAACCCGACAGGGTGCGAAGCTGAGGAAACGCGAAGCGTTTTCCAGCGCAGCACGCGAGGGCCGCAGGCCCGAAGCGAAAGCGGGCGGCGTCAGCCGCACGCGACATCCCTCATCGCCCACCATTGAATTGGAAACGGTCCTCGAAAGGGGACCGTTTTTGTTTGGGCCCATTTCATGGGATTCGAACCCGCAAGGGTGCGGAGCTGAGGAAACGCGAAGCGTTTTCCAGCGCAGCACGCGAGGAGCGAAGCGACGAAGCGGATGCGGGCGGTGGAGCCGCACGCGGACATCCCTCATCGCCCACCACTGATTTGATAGGCTCCCAGCAATGGGAGCCTTTCTTTTTTGGGCCCAGCGCATGGGATTCGAACCCGCCAGCACGTCTGTCACAAAGGCCGTGGTCAAAAAATGGCAAAAATGAGTACTGCTACTTTGTTTGCAACATATAAATAGACAGTATTTGCTTAAGTTACGCAACATATGTCCATTATAAGGACTAACAGTTAGATCAAAATCGTGCTTTCATCGTCATTTCGACGGTAGTGCGCACAGATGTGGTGTAAGAGCCGGCGGGGAGCGGGGGCTTGCGC
>DXZN01000054.1 GCA_019419645.1 Collinsella sp.
GCGATCCTCACGCGACTCGCGCTCGTCGCGAGAGCCGCCGCGCGAAGCCTTGGCGGCAGCTCCTCCGCCGTCTCCGGGACGACGGCGCGTGACCTTGACCTCGCCATCCGAAACCTGATCGGCCACGGAAGGAACCGAGGGCTTCTGCTGCGTGCCCGAAGAATGGCGACGGCGCGGACGTGGTGCGCGCTCCTCCTCGCCACGCGGCTTGCCGCCCTTGTCGGCAGGCGCATCGGAAGCCGAGACACCCTTGGGAGTGACACCGGCCTCGCGAGCGGCTGCGGCGCGGAAGGCATCCTCGCGCTCCTCGCTCGACAGGTGACGGCGACGACGGCGCGTGGGGTTCATGCCACCGCCGCGGTTTTGCTGCTGGGGCTGCTGAACCTCGCGCTCGCGAGAAGCGTTCTTGCCCGCGGTCTCGCCATTGTCGACGGACACCGCGCGCTTGCGGCGGCGACGACCACCGGCTGCCTCCTCGGCCTCGGGCGCCTCGGCCCTGCCGCGACCTTTACCGCGGCCACGACTCTCGCCCTGGCTCTGACCGGCACGGGTATCGGCGTCCGCATCGCGACGGCGGCGCTTGGGCATCGTCGTCCCCGCCAGACGGTCGGCGCTCGACAGGCCATCGCCCACGTCGACGCCGTTCTCGCGATCGAGCTCCATGAGCGCCAGGCGCATCTCGGGTGACTCGATGCGCTCGAGCACATCGCGCGTCACGCAGTCGGGGCGGCAATTGCAGCCCTGCTCGGCAGCCTTCTTCTTGCAGCCTTCAGAGCAGGTCATGTCGGCCAAGTTGACCTTAAAAACCTTGCCGTTCTCCAGGCGCAGCACCAGCTGCTCGCGCGGTGTGTCATATTCCTGAATACGCGCCTTGCCAAGCGGCGTATCGATGAGCGTCTTCTTTTTGGGCGCACGGCTCTTAAAGTCCTTGTACGCCTCGAACTCATAACGCAAGCAGCACATCAGGCGGCCGCACACGCCGCTGATCTTGGACGAGTTGAGCGGCAGGTCCTGCTCTTTTGCCATGCGAATCGAGACGGGCTCAAACTGTCCGCCAAAGCGCGTGCAGCAGAGCTCCTGTCCGCATTGGGCATAGCCGCCCACCAGGCGGGTCTCGTCGCGCACGCCGATCTGGCGCATGTCGACGCGAATGTGCAGCGTCGAGGATAGGTCCTTGACGAGCTGACGGAAATCGACGCGCTCCTCGGCCGCAAAGTAGAACACGGCCTTCTCGCCGCCAAACAGGTACTCGACGCCGACCGGCTTCATCTCGAGGTCGAGCTCTTTGACCAGACGGCGGAAATCGACCATCGCCTCGTCGCCTTGGATGGCCAGGTCGTCGGCAAGCTGCAGGTCGATGTCGCTCGCCACGCGCAGCACAGGCTTGAGCGACTGGCCGATCTCGTCCTGCGGCACCTCGAAGGGATCGGCCGTAACCAGGCCGATCTCGGTTCCGCGTTCGGTGGAGCAAATAGCATAATCGGCCTCGAGGATATCCAGATCCTGCGGGTCGAACCACAGGTCGCGCGAGGCGTAGGTAAACTTAACGGGTACGACTAACGGCATTTCAGTGCCTTCCTGATATCGAACAGCATGACCTCGATGGCCAGCTGGGGAGTAACGTTTCTGGCGATGTTGCGCTCGGCGGTCGCGACTGCCTCGAGCGCCCGGGTGGCACCCGCAACATTCGTCGCGGCGGCAAGCCGACCGATCGTGTCGCGCACGTCTTCGTTCACCACGTCGGCCGCCTCGTCCTGAAGTGTCAGCAGCACGTCGCGCATGAGCGTCCGCGCACTCGCCAGCGCTTCCATGATACCCGAACGCTCGCGCGCGTTGAGCTCGCGCTTGTTGCGGTCCTCAAGCTGCTTCAATGCTCCACGCGACAGGTAGTCGGCGTTTTGCTCGAGCACCTTTTCCTGCGTGGACTTGACCTCGGCGAGCGGCGCCTTAACGGCGACGATGAGCGACTTGGCGCGACTGAGCACATCGGCCTCGTCGGCAGCGATGAGCGAGTCGATGGCGCGGACCATCTGGCGGCGAGCATCCTGGCGCTCGGCACTCTTAAGGAACTCGATGCCGCGCGTGGGACTCCCCGCCACGGCGACCGCCATGCGACAACGCGCGAGATCCTGACCCGTCGCGCGGCTCACGGCCTGCGCGGCAACGGCGGGCGACACCAGCCGAAACGGCACGCACTGGCAGCGGCTCACGATGGTGGGCAGCATCACGTCGGCCGAGGTGCCCAACAGGATGAACATAACGCCCTCGGGCGGCTCCTCGAGTGTTTTGAGCAGTGCGTTGGCGGTGTTGGCGCGCAGCTGTTCGGCGCGGTCGATGATGTAGACCTTAGCCTTGGCGCGGATGGGCGCCAAGGGCACGTCATCGAGCAGCTCGCGGGTCTGGGCAATGAGATAGCCCGTGGCGCTCTCGGGCGTGTAATAGTGCACGTCGGGATGCGTATGCCGAGCAACACGTACGCAGCTGTCGCATGCGCCGCAGCCGTCCTGCTCGCACAGGAAGGCTTGGGCGAGCGCCCATGCGGCATCGAGCTTGCCGGCGCCGGGAGCGCCCAAAAACAGGTAGGCGTGCGATGCGCGGCCACTGGCGACGGCATTGGTCAAAAAGTCGCGCACGCGCTGCTGGGTGTCGAGCTTGGCCAGCAGGCTTGTCTGAGCGGGGGCCATGTTACTCGGCCTCCTGGGCAAGTGCGGCGGCGACGGCGTCTTGCGAAATGTCGAGACCGTACGCGCGAACCTGCTCGACCGTCTTCGCAAAGACTTCCTCGATGGTCGCGGTAGCATCGATGAGCTTTACGCGGTTTGGCTCCTCGGCAGCAATTGCGCAAAAGCCCTGGTAGACACGCTCTTGGAATGCCATGCCCTTTGCCTCCATGCGATCTGCCGCACCACGGGCTGCCATGCGCAGCGCCGCCTGCTCGGGCGTGATGTGATAGACGAGCGTGAGCGCCGGATGCGTACCGGCGACAGCCAGGTTGTTGGCATCGCGTACCATCTGACGGTCGAGGCCATCGGCAAACGCCTGGTAGCAGGTCGTGGAATCGTAGAAGCGGTCGCACAGGACCACCATGCCGGCAGCGAGGGCGGGCGCGATGACCTCGTGCACTAGCTGGGCGCGCGCGGCCTCGTAGAGCAGCAGCTCGCAAGTATCGCCCATTGCCGTGTTGGCGGGGTCGAGCAGCAGGGCACGAATCTTCTCGCTGATGGCGGTGCCACCCGGCTCGCGCAGGGTCACGACCTGGTAACCGGCAAGGTCAAGCGCGCGGGCCAGCAGGCGCGCCTGCGTGGACTTGCCGGCGCCATCGACGCCCTCGAGCGTGATAAAGCTATGTTGAGCGGGCTCAAAAGCCATGGGCGCAACCCCTTCCTACACGGCGCGGAAATGCGAGCTATAGCAACCAAGTCATGATACCCCAGCGCTCGGTGCGCCCCAAATACGACCTAGTCATTGGGCGGCAGTTAGGGACGTTCCTAAAGTGCCGGCAGAAAAGGAACGTCCCCAACTGCCGACCCTCTAAGTTGCGGTGAAATAGGGACTGAATAGGCTTCTTGTCAGCAAAAACAGTCCCCATTCCACCGCAAGTTAGGAGTGGGCGCGGGCATAGATAGCGGAGGAGATGCCGCGCTCCAAGGCCAGGGCCCGCTCGCGTTCGAGGTCTTGGGTGAGGACGACCAAGACATAGGGATGTTCGGCATAGACGATTGCCGCATCGTGCTGAACATTCGCCAAGCTGCCCGTTTTGTGCGCGACCGAGACGTCACCGGGAACACCCTCGACAATACCGCGCGTATCTTCCTGAGCTAGCAGATATCCACGCGCCCGCTCGCAGAGCTCGGGCGTTGCGATTGTCCCCGCCGCTAGCCGCTGCAGCACGGTCGCGGCATCGCGGGCGCTCGTATAGTTCTCGCGACCTTGCGCCTGGGCATCGGTGTCCATCATCAGACGAGCGAGCGCCGTTTGAGTCAAACCGAGCGCGGCGCACGTCCCATTTACCGCATCCATGCCGAGCCGGTTAATGATGAGATTCGCCGCCACGTTGTCGCTCTGAGCGATCATGGCGAGCAGCAGCTCATCCACACTGCACGACACGCCCGCGCCGCGCGCTTGAATATTGCCGCTGCCGCCCACGATATCCCGCTGCGTCACCGTTATCTGTTCGTCGAGGGACAGCCTACCCGCCGCCACGGTATCGAGCGCGCACGCGAGGATGGAGAGCTTGATGATGCTTGCCGCCACGCGACGCTCATCGGGCGCCACGACGGCTTCGCCATCGAGTGTGTCGAACGTTTGGGGGTCGAGCGCCACGGCGTAAACCGAGACGGAGTCGCCATATGGCTCGACCAGGGCCTCGATATCCTGTTGAATGGCGACGATCCAAGAAGACTTAGGGGCGGCCGTCGCTTTTGTCGCGGATGACCGCTTTGACGTTTGTTTGGCAGGGTCAACGGAGCCCTTCGCTTCGCTATGGTGTGCGGCGCAACCGCCGAGGCCGGCCGCCAAAGCAAACGCTCCGGTCACCGCGGCAGCACAAAACACTCGACGTGAGCAATCGGGCGCGGCAAGGGATGCGTCCCCATGCGAGAGTCGAGCCGACCCCACCTTGTCGCCGCTGCCGCTACTCCGCTCGCCACAGTACACAGACTCACTCCCTGCTATTGCATTCCGCTGAACCGTCGATAAGCGGACATGCCGGACGCTCAACACGTTGCACCCATTGTGATGCATGCAATGGTACAAGGCGCGGGGCAACCATCCTCTCGTAACCAGTTGGATCGGTGCAGTCCATCTGCACCTCAACCACCTTATAATTTAGCCAACAGATTAAACGGAAGGAACCACCATGCCCCGATTTTGCACCCATTGCGGCAAGCTTCTAAAGGACGATGAACGCTTTTGCACCAACTGTGGTGCGCCCGCAACCGCCGATGACCAGGCTTCGCAAGCGCAGGAGGGCACGCCATTCGCCGAAAAAGCCCCCGCACCCGATGCTGTCTCCGGCGCCGATGCGACCGCAACCCAGCCCCAGCCGGCAGACGTGACCGTGCAGTCCGCCCATCAGCCCGTGCCCGCTCCCCAGCCCGAAGTTGGCACGACGCAGCAATGGGCGGCGGCCAACGCCGCGGCTCAGCAACCCATTCCGACCGCTGCTCCGCAGGCCGGCGCGCCTACTGCCCCCAAAAACAACAACGCCCTGCTCATCGGCATTATCGCCGCGCTCGTCGTCGTTATCATCGCGCTCGTCGTGTTCTTTATGATCAAGCCCTTCGATAAGGGTGCCGACGATTCCAAAGGCACGACGATCGAAAAGGTCAAGATCGACGACGATGACGACGATGTGTCCGTCAAGGGCGACCCCAACAAGCTTGACGATGATGATAACGATGACGCCCACGATGCCGCCACCATCAGCGAGCAGAACGTCTACGACCAGCTGAGCTCCTACTACAGCAGGCTTTCCGATCTTGATCAGCAGGTTCGCGACTGCGCTACCACGTTTAACACGTACTATCTCAAGGATGACCGCAGCTCGCGCCAATCTGCCAGCGATGCCGCCGAGGCACTCGAGGATCAGATTAGCGACCTGAAGGACGAGGTCGAGGACCTGGACGTTCCCATCGACTCGCGGAATTACAGCTCGTGGAAAGATATCATCACGCTCTACGACGATCTGGAGAACCGCATCGACGTGATTTGCGATGCCTGGGAGATCAGTCTTGAGTACTCCAGTCCGGCCAACCACAAGGACGAGATCGTGGCGCCGCTGGCACGCGACAACGTGGCGGGCACCAACGACAATAAGTACCGCCTGGACTTTGGGGACCGCTACCCCGGCGCCGCGCCCGTCGAGGTGAAGTAGCGCTTTGTCGTTCCCGAGCCGGCAGTTAGGGACGTTCCTAAACTGCCGGCAGAAAAGGAACGTCCCTAACTGCCGGACAAAAAACGAGCGAGGATCATGGGACCCTCGCTCGTTTTTGTTTTGGGCAATGTTTCGGCTGCACCGTTACTTGTCGGCGGCTGCCTTCTTGGTGGTCGACTTCTTGGCGGTCGTCTTCTTGGCGGTCGAAGCCTTCTTCGTAGCCGTGGCTTTCTTGGCCGTGGTCTTCTTCGCCGCGCCCGCCTTGGTCGCAGTCTTGCGGCCGCGGGCGGGTTTCTTCTCCTTGGTCGGGCAGTCCATGTTCACGCAGATGCGCCACGGACCGCGCGCCGTGTTGACCACCACGATGGGGGCGCCGCACTCGGGACAGGTCTCGCCCGTCGCCTCGAGCTTGCCACGCGCCGGCAGCGGATAGCTCACGCCGCAATCGTCATAGTTGGTGCAGCGGATAAAGCGCTTGCCGGTCTTTTCGCTCTTGTGTGCGATCAGGTCGCCGTGACGCCCGGCCTCGGCACACACCTTGCACTCGCCCACCTTAAGGTCGGGCTCGTAGTTGGTGGGGCACGTGGGGTTCACGCAAATCTCGAAGGCCTTCTGGCGGAACGGCTGGCACTTAATGCGCGGCGCACCGCACTCGGGGCACACGGCGGCCTCGCCCTCGAGCGGGCTTACCTTGACGCCGCTCGGCACCGGATAGGTCACGTCGCAGTCGGGCCAGCCCATGCAGCCGATAAAGCTGCCACGGGTCTTGGCGCTCGTCTTCATAACCAGGTCCTTGCCGCACTTGGGGCAGGCGCCCACGCGCGCATCGGCCGTGACGGCGTCGCTGATGGCGTCACCCAGCTCCTGCGTATGCTTGAGCAGCTCGTCGAGCACGCCGGCCAGCAGCGCGCGCGAGTGCGTCACGACATGCTCTTCGGTGTCCTCGCCGCGCTCCACGCGGGTCATGTCGCCGTCGAGCTCGCTGGTCATATCGGGGCTCGTGATGCGCGGGGCAAACTGGGACAGCGCGTCGATGATGGCGATGCCCAGCTGGCTCGGCTCCACGGGATCGTTTTTAAGGTAGCGCACGGCGTACAGACGCTCGATGATGCTCGCGCGCGTGGACTTGGTGCCCAGGCCGCGCTTTTCCATCTCCTGCACGAGCTTGCCCTGGCTGTAGCGTGCGGGCGGTTCGGTCTGCTTGGCCTCGAGCTTAATGTCGAACACGTCGACCGTGTCGCCCTGCTCCAGCGGCGGCATCTGCTCGTCGCGCTTGAGTCCATACGGGTACGCCTCGCGGAAGCCCGGAGTCACGAGCACGTCGCCCGAAGCCACGAACGGATCACCGTTCACGTCGAGCTCGAGCTTGGTGTTCTCGATGGTCGCGGGACCCATAAGCGTCGCCAGGAAGCGACGGGCGATGAGGTCGTAGAGCTTGCGCTGACCGCCATCGAGCGCGGACGGGTCACCCTCGCCCGTGGGATAGATGGGCGGGTGGTCGGTGGTCTCGACCTTGCCGCGCGTGGGCTTCATGGGACCGGCGAGCACCTTTTTGCACACGGGTGCCAGCGCCGGGTTGATCTTTGCCAGGTCGCTCACCACGGCGCCCAGATCGAGCGTCGCGGGGTACACGGTGTTGTCGACACGCGGGTAGCTAATGAGGCCCGCCATGTAGAGGGACTCGGCGATGCGCATGGTACGCGCAGGCGAGATGCCCTCGGCCGCGGCGGCAGCCTGCAGCGAGGTGGTCGCAAACGGCGTGGGCGGCTGCTGCTTGCGCGAGCGCTTGGTCACCGCGGCAACGGTCGCCGTCGTAGCGCCGTCAACGTGGCCGTACGCCGTCTCGGCAGCATCCTTGTCGGTAAAGCGTGCCGTCTTGTGAGCAATTTTAAAGCGGTCATCCTCGGCAGCACCCTGAGCGGCACCCATGCCGCGAATCTGCCAATAATCCTCGGGCACAAACGCCATGCGCTCGCGCTCGCGCTCGACCACCAGGGCAAGCGTCGGCGTCTGCACGCGGCCGGCGGAACGCACGTTGCCAAAGCCGCCAAACTTGGCGAGCGTCAGGTAACGCGTGAGCACCGCGCCCCAAATGAGGTCGATGTGCTGACGGCTCTCGCCTGCGTCGGCCAGGTTCTGGTCGAGCGAGACGAGATTATCGAAGGCCTGCGTGATCTCGGCCTTGGTAAACGAAGAATACTGGGCGCGGGCAACCGGCAAGTCGGGCGCAACCTCGCGCACCTTGTTGAGGGCGTCCGAACCAATCAGCTCGCCCTCGCGATCGAAGTCCGTGGCGATAATGACGCTGTCGGACTTCTTGGCAAGGTTCTTAAGCGAGCGAATGAGCTCTTTCTCGGCCGGCAGCTTAATGACGGGCGCCCAGGTGAGGTAGGGCAGGCTCTCGAGCTTCCAGCCCTTGATAGAGATACCGTCGGCAAGAAACGGCTTGCGCTTGGTGTCGTAGGGCGGACGAGCCAGGCCATCGGGCATGTCGGCCGGCAGCATCTCGCCGTCCTCGGTGACCGAATACCAGCCCAGCTTTTTATCGAACAGCACGCTGTCGCAAAAATCGGGCGCAAGGATGTGACCGGCCAGGCCGATGGTCACGCACTCCTCGCCCTTCCACTCAAAACGGTAGATGGCGGTGTTGTACACCTTGTCCTTTTTGGGTTTACCCGTGGACAGACGCTCGGCGATCTGACGCGCAGCGTCGTTTTTCTCGGCGATGATGAGCTTCAAAAGAGGCTCCTATCTCGTGTCTCTGCGGCTACGCCCGCCCGTATGGCGGCCGATTTACGCCCTTGCTTGCTCGATCTGCCCGATGAGCCAATCGCACCAGGCATCCATGCCCTCGCCCTTGCGCGCGCTCACGGCAAACCGCGGCGCCTGCGGATTGAGGTCATCGAGTGTCTTAGTATACCTATCCATGTCAAAATCGAAAGCCGGGGCCACGTCGACCTTATTGAGCAGCTGCGCGCCGGCGTGCTGGAAGATGCCCGGGTACTTGATGGGCTTGTCGTCGCCCTCGGGCACCGAGAGGATCATGATGGACAGGTTCTCGCCCAGGTCAAAGTCGACCGGGCAGACCAGGTTACCCACATTTTCGATAAAGATGACGTCGATGTTCTCCAGACCGACGGCCTGGTCGAAGGCGTCGACGGCCTCCATGATCATGTTGCCCTCGAGGTGGCACAGGCCGCCCGTGTTGATCTGGATGGCGGGCATGCCGGCTTCCTTCATGGTGATGGCGTCGACGTCCGAGGCGATATCGCCCTCGATAACGGCACAGCGCAGGCTGGCTTTGTCACGCAGGCGCTCGTTGGTGCCCAGAATCGTGGTGGTCTTACCCGAGCCGGGGCTCGACAGCACATTGATCACGTAGGTGCCTGCCTCATTAAATCGCTGACGCAGCTGATCTGCCAGGCGCTCGTTGCGCGACAGGATCGGCGACGCGATATCAATCGTTTTCTCGGCCATACTTAGCGCTCCTTACTTTGGCCCCTTTATACCCCATCATTAGATGGCTAGCGGGCTAATCGTCGGGGGTTTCGATTTCGATACTTGCGATATCGAGCTCGCGGCCGTGCAGCAGGCGCACGTTGGCGCCGCCACACTGGGGGCAGCGACAATGGAAACGGTCGTGCTCAAAGACCTCGCCGCAGTCCAGGCACTCGCTTTGTGGATGGACCTCCTCCACGGCAAGCTCGCAGCCGCGCGTGAGCGGGTCCTCATCGCGAAACGTCTCCCACGCAAAGTCGAGTGCCTCGCGCACGACCTCGGTCATATCCCCGATACGAAGCGTTACCAAAACGGCGCGCGAGGCCCCCGCCCCACGCGCCGCGCGAATCACTGTATCGAGTATGCCGTTGACAATGCCAACCTCGTGCATACCGATTTACTCCTCGTCGTCCTCGTCGTCCGAGAACAGGTCCAGACGGCTCACGAACAGGCCCTCCTTGCCCTCGCGCGCGGTAATGACCACGCGAGCGATGGCGAGCGAAATCTCGTAGAGCGAGAGCAGGGCGCCATACATGAGACCCAGCGTAACGGGCGAGCCGTCGGGCGTAATCACAGCCGAACCCACGAGCAGGCCTACGTACACGTAGCGCCAGGCGCTGCGGAAGGCCGCATAGGACACGATATGGAAGACGGACAGGTAGAAGATGATGAGCGGCAGCTCAAACGCCACGCCAAAGCCGATCATAAAGAGCAGCTCCATGTTGACGTAGTTCTCCAGGTCGGGCAGCGCCGTGGCGACGGCCGAAGTCTCGCCGATGAGCCACTCAAAGCCCGCCGGGATGATGATGAAGTAGCAGAAGATGGCACCCAGGAAGAACAGCACCGTCGAGGCGAGCACCGTGGGCACAACCCACTTGCGCTCGTTGGGGCGCAGTGCCGGCAGGAAAAATGCCAGAATCTGCCAGATGATCATGGGCGTGCACATGACCACGGCCATCTTGATGGCAAGCGAGAAGCGCAGGCCAAAGCCGCCGAGCGTGGTGGTGATGTAAAACTTACCGTCCGGCACAAAGGAGCGGATGGGGTCCTCAAGAATATCGAGCACCACGGGCGTGGCAAAGTACAGCACGATGGCGGCGGCAAACACCGAAACGACCACGATGGTCAGGCGGCGACGGAGCTCTCCCAGGTGATCGAAGAGCGGCATGCGCGCAGGTCCGATCGGCATTACTCATCGCCTCCCTTCGGGGCGTCGGCGGCAGCAGCCTCGGCATCGTCCTCGACCTCGAGCTCGCGAGCGAGCTGGTCGACGACGGCCTTGCGCTTGCGGGGACGACGGGCGTAGAGGTCAGCCGTCGTGGGCTCTGCCGGCTCGGGCTCGGGCTCTGCAGCAGGCTCGGGCTCGACGGCAGCAGCAGGCTCTGTACCCTCGGCCTCATCAACAGCGCCTTCGCCCTCAGCAGCACCCTCGCTTGCGGCCTTCTCGGCAGCAAGACGGGCGCGACGCTCGGCAAAGGTCTCCTTCTTGGCGGGCGCTGCCGTCTCGGCGACATCCTCGTCCGCATCGGAATCGTCGTCGGTCGCAGCAGTCTTCTTGGGCTTGACCGGGGCCGACGCGACCTCGCTCACCGGATCGATAATCTCGGACTGAACAACGGCCGTCATCTTTTCCTGCGTCTCGCGGAACTGACGGATGGCACGGCCGATCGTGCGGCCCATCTGCGGGAGCTTATCCGGGCCAAACAGCAAAAAGCCGAAGACCACGATGATCGCGAGCTCACCCTCTCCAATACCAAACACACATACCTCCAAGGCTCGATGTGAGTCGAGCCCGCACCGCGCCATTCGGCCGGAACTCGTCTATTCATTCGGTCAAGTATAGCGCCCGGACGCCAAAACGTCCGAGCGCATCACAAACATATGCCAAACGGCACGCCCTTTTGGGGGCAAAGATTATGCAGCGGTGATCGAAATCTCCTGGTCGACACCCAACAGCTGAACCACGCGCATCACCGGGGGCTGCACGTTGACGCAGCTAAAACGCTTACCATGATCAGCTGCGTGGTGTGCGGCGCCCACAAGCACGCCAATGCCTGTCGAATCGATGTAGCTCACCTGGGCAAAATCGAGCTCAACGGCCTCAGTGGGCTGCTCGAGCGCCAGGTCGATGGCATTGCGCAGGCTATCGGCGTTAGAGATATCGATCTCACCAGTCACCTTAATGGTGTAGAGCTCTGGCGTGGGGTTGGTGGAAATACCCAAATCCATGTATACGCTCCTTTACGTATCGAAAGTGCGGATAGTACTAGGCGCGGACTTGCGGGGCCCTACGCGTTAGGCGCGCTCGGTACGCGCAAGCTCGGCAGCGACGAGCTTGACAGCCAGCACCAGCACATCGAGCGCAGCCTCCAGGTCCTCGACCGTGGGATAGCTCGGCGCGATGCGGATGTTGGTGTCGCGCGGATCCTTGCCATAAGGCCAGGTGGCACCAGCCGGCGTGAGCTTGACGCCCAGGTCGGCACAAAGCGCGGCGACCTTCTGGGCCGAGCCCTCGGGGCCATCGAAACTCACAAAGTAGCCGCCATGGGGATGAGTCCAAGTGGCGCAACCCGTGTTGCCCAAGCCCTCGGTGAGTTTACGCTCAACGGCCTCAAAGCGCGGGCGCAGGAACTCGGCATGCTTTTTCATGTGCTCCTTGACCGCCTCGATGGTGGGAAGGAAACGCACGTGACGCAGCTGGTTGAGCTTGTCGGCGCTAATAAGACCGGCCTTCAGGCGCTTGGAGAACTCGGCGATGACCGCGGGGCTCGCACCGATAAAGCCGATGCCGGCACCCGGGAAGGTGATCTTGGACGTCGAGGCAAAGGCCACCACGCGGTCCTCGGTGCCCGCCGCGCGGGCAAGATCGAAGATGTTGGCGAGCTCGTCGGTCTCGTCGTACAGGTCGTGCACGCAGTAGGCGTTGTCCCAGAAGATGCGGAAATCGGGCGCGGCCGTGGGCATCTCGACCAGGCGACGCACAGTGTCCTCGCTAAAGGTGATGCCCATGGGGTTGGAATACTTGGGCACGCACCAGATGCCCTTGATGGAGTCGTCGGTGGCAACCAGGCGCTCAACCTCGTCCATGTCGGGGCCGTTGTCGGTCATCGCGACGGGGACGTTCTCGATGCCCAAGTCGGCGGTGATGCCAAAGTGGCGATCGTAGCCGGGAACGGGGCACAGGAACTTGACCTTCTTGCCGTCGTGCGCTGCCTCGTAAGTCCCCCAAGGGTCGCTGCCGCACGAGCCGCAACGCCAGAACATACCGGCGATATCGTGCTCGATCAAAAGGCTCGACGAACCCAGCACGAGCGTTTGCTCGGCAGGGCAACCCAGGAACTCCCCCGCCAGCTTGCGTGCCGAGGGAATGCCCTCAAAGCAGCCGTAGTTGGAGCAGTCGACGTTGCCGTCATGCAGATCGGCATCGGCATTGAGGATATCGAGCATGGGTCGAGAGATGTCAACCTGGGAGGGCGACGGCTTGCCGCGGGCCATGTCGAGCGCCAGGCCCTTGGCCTTGACCTCGGCGACCTCGGCTTTGAGCGCCTCGATGGCGGCATCGAGTTCGGTGGTTTCCATCTTCTGGTAGATCGTCTGCATGGGGTGCGACCTTTCGCGAAGCGGTACGTTGCAGTTCGTCTAAGTATAGACCGCCATCGTCGCAACGTTATGAAGCCGTGATAGATTAAGTTCATCGCAATCAATTACGAATCGCCGCGCATGCCGGCGTGGGGCGCCCAAGGAGGCACTATGGAGTACGGATCGTTTCAGGCCGAGGAATTCGGCGACTTGCAGCGCCTGGTCGACGGACTGTTTTACGACCGCCACGCCATCGACCGCCTGGATCTGATCGTACAGGCCGAAATCTTGGACCTGGCGCCCGACCTCATGGAGATCGTGAATCTTTTGCCGCCCGGCTACTACGACCGCCAGTCACTTTGCGACCAGCTCAACTCCGCCTTGGCCGCCCACGGCTGGGGCGCCGTCTACGGAACGGTGGAATAAGCCTCGAGGCCGGCAATTTGGCCCGCTTCCCGACCTTGGCGAGGCTTGTTTTAGGGCTTGTGGCAAAAAAAGGGCAAATATGAGTACTGTTACCTTTTTAGTAGCAGCGATTTTTGGTCGAAATCGGCAAAACTCGACTTGAAACTTCCTAATCACCGTCAGCTAGCGCCAAATTGGAAGTCGATGGTCACTCATTAACGTACAGTTCTTATAACTTTGTTCATTATTTTCCGCACCTAAAATGATACGCCGTTTGTGACAGTACTCACAAACGGCGTTTTTTGACCACTGGCGTGTCTGGCAGGCGGCAAGCAGATCGCGCGCGCGAGCGTGGTGTAAGAAGGCGCATCGCCTGCTGCCGCCGTCA
>DXZN01000055.1 GCA_019419645.1 Collinsella sp.
CGCAGGAAGCTTGGATACGCCTAGGCGCGGTCCAAGAAATCGTCCGCACCCCCTTAGCTAACTTATATCCCCAATTCAAACCGAATTGGGGATATGATACAAACCGTTGTTCTGCCCAAGGAGGTTATTCATCATGAACGAGTCATATCGCTTGGGCGAGCAATCGATTATTGCCTATCTTCAGCGACTTGCGAATGGTGTCTCGACCGCCGAACTCGATGTTTCCGTGCTACCTGCTGAGCTACGCGCCGTTGGTGAGCAACTGCAAAAGACGCATGCCATCCTGCAACAAGAGCGCCAGCTGCTTGAGTGCAACGCCTATATCGATCCGCTCACCAACTTGGACAACCGTGGCGGACTCGACCGTCACGTCGAGCAGCTCTGGCGCAAAGGCGACCCCTTCACCTGCGCCTATATTGACATCGACCATCTCAAGCATTGCAATGATAGGTTTGGCCACGCCGAAGGCAATCGCTATATTCTGAGCATCTGTCGCACGCTCTCCGAAACCATGGAGCACGATGAGATGCTGTTCCGTATCGGTGGAGACGAGTTTGTGCTTATCTCGCTCTCTGCAAACGAGACTGAACTCGAGCAGCGCTTGGAGCAGGTACGTGCCGGGCTGATCGAGGCGAGCTCAGGTGGCAAGGCGCCCATGATCGCTAGCTTTAGCTTTGGCTGCTCGCGCGTCAATCCACTTGCCGGCGACACGCGTCGCCAGATGACGATGGATGCCGATCGCAAGATGTATCGCTATAAGCTTATGCATCGTGTGCAGCAACCGAAAGACAATGACGCGCCGCCACACCCAATTGCCGAGCAGCTTCCGTGCAACGACCGCGTATTCCAAGCGATCTCTATGAGCTCCGAGACGCGCTATCCGTTTATCCTCAATCTCGATACGGGCGAATCACAATGGTCGGTTAATGCCGTACGCGATTTTGACCTGCCCTCCCAGCATCCCTACAACTCACTCGACTTGTGGCTTGCCCGCGTTCACCCCGAGGACCGCGACAACGTACGCGCCGAGCTCGACATGGTGATAAACGGTACGTGGCACTTCCACTACATGCAGTATCGCGTGATGGATGCCACCGAAGCATACGTGCTTTGCGACTGCACGGGCTACCGCTTGGACGGCACCGATACCGAGCCCAACATGTACGTGGGCATGATTATCAACCGCAGCTTGGCAGATACGACCGATTCCGTGACCGGCCTGGGCGACATCCACGCCCTGGTCAACGCCATTGGCGAAATGCGTCGCGTCGCGCGCAAGGCGGGCTTGGTCGCCATTAAAATCGACGATATCGCTCAGGTCAATGCCCGCTTTGGCTTTGATGCAGGCGACCGCGTTTTGGCGGAGAGCGCCGCCTGCCTCATGGATTGTTCGCGCGGTAAGGGTCGTCTGTTCCGCTCGACCGGACCGATGTTCGTGGCGCTTTTCGACGAATTCGATCCCGAAGAGACCGACGCGATCGCAAAGGAAATCGAGCGGTTCCTGGGCTCTCCCGTGCTCTTTGGCTCGTTTGAATATCAGCCGCCCCTTCGCGTGGCCACGCTTCATCTGGATACCGTCGACCGACAGCCCGTTTCCATTTTGAACGAGCTCAAAGTGTTGCTCGGGAAAGCCGTGCAGGTGCCAGGTACCAAACTGGATTAGCACCACGCCCGCACCGCCTCCCCCATCGTGCGATAATCCTCTGCAGAAGTCACCAACAGCAGAGGGAGTTTGTGATGAAGGTTCTTTTGGTCAATGGCAGCCCCAAGGCAAACGGCAACACCGCTCGCGCGCTCGCCGAAGTCGCCGAGCAACTTAAAGCCGAGGGCATCGACAGCGAGGTATTCCAACTGGGCGCCAAGCCCATCCGCGACTGCATCGGTTGCGGTCAGTGCGGCAAGCTTGGCGGTCGCTGCACCTTTGACGACGACGTGGTGAACGAGCTCATCGCTGCCGCCGAGCAGGCAGATGGCTTTGTCTTTGGCTCCCCCGTCTACTATGCGCATCCCAGCGGACGCATCCTCTCGGCTCTCGACCGCGCATTCTATGCTGGCAGCAAGGCCTTTGTGCACAAGCCGGGTGCCGCGGTCGCCGTCGCCCGTCGCGGCGGCACGTCGACCACCTTCGATGTACTCAACAAATACTTCACTATCAACCAGATGCCCGTGGTGGCCTCCACATACTGGAACAACGTCTTTGGTGCCATGCCGGGCGAGGCCGCCCAGGACGCCGAGGGCCTGGCCACCATGCGCAACATCGGCAAGAACATGGCTTGGCTCCTGCATTGTATCGAGGCAGGGCAGGCTGCCGGCATCGAAGCCCCCGAAGCCGATCGCGAGCGCACCAACTTCATTCGTTAGAACGGCGGAACATGAATATCCAGATTTTTGGCACCAAGAAGTCCTTCGATACCAAGAAGGCCCAGCGCTATTTTAAGGAGCGCCGCATCAAGGTGCAGTTTATCGACCTTAAGGAAAAGGAGATGAGCAAAGGCGAGCTCACGAGCGTGATGCAGGCGGTCGGCGGCATCGACAAGCTGCTCAACCCCAAGGCCAAGGACGAGGAGACGCTCGCGCTCATCCAGCACCTCACCCCTAGCCAGCGCTTCGACAAGTTGCTCGAGAACCAGCAGGTTCTAGCCGAGCCCATCGTGCGCAACGGCAAAAAGGCCACCGTCGGTTATTGCCCCGATGTATGGGGAGCCTGGGAGTAGCCTGTGTTATTTGCCGGCGCGTGGGTATAAGAGCAGGCGTTTGGCATAAGATTCAACTGTAAGCCATGTCTAACAAAGGAGGGCACATGCCCAACAAACCCGTGAAGATCATCATGCTTACCGGATACCTCGGTGCCGGCAAGACCACACTGCTCAACCACATCCTCGCTAACGACGGCGGCATCCGCGCCGCCGTGATCGTCAACGATATCGGCGAGATCAACGTCGACGCCAGCCTCATCGCCGACGGCGGCCTTTCCGAGACCGACGACCTCATCCCGCTCACCAACGGCTGCATCTGCTGCACGCTTTCGGACGACCTTGCCAACCAGCTGCAGGGCATCGCCGATTCGGGCAAGTTCGACTACATCATCATCGAGGCCTCGGGTATCTGCGAGCCTATCCCCATCGCCTACACCATCTCGAGCTTCTGCGACGAGGCCAAGGTGGGCGGCCAGCCCAAGCTTGCACTCGACAACATCGTGGCTGTGGTCGATTGCGCCCGCATGTACGACGAGTTCAACGGCGGCCGCGACCTGTTGGCCGAGGATATCGACGAGGACGACATCGAGAGCCTGCTCATCCAGCAGATCGAGTTCTGCTCCACGCTGATCCTTAACAAGACCGATACCGTGAGCCCTGAGCAGATTGCCGAGCTCAAGGCTATCGTGCGCAGCCTGCAGAAGGACGCCGTGATTGTCGAGGCCCAAAACGGCGAGGTCCCCATGGAGGAGCTGCTCGACACCGACCGCTTCGACTTTATGCGCGCCTACAACTCCGCCGCCTGGATCGAGGCCATGGAGCATCCCGAGGAGCACGACGACCCCGAGGTGCTCGAATACGACATCGAGACCTTTGTGTACTCGCGCCGCAAGCCGTTTGACCTGCAGAAGTTCACCGATTTTGTTGAGCAGGAGTGGCCCGACGAGGTCATCCGCGTCAAGGGTCCGCTGTGGCAGGCCAGCAATCCGGACATGTGCTACATGTTCGAGCAGGCCGGCCACCAGATGCGCCTGATGGAGAACGGCCTGTTCGTTGATTCCGCACCCGAGGGCGAGAAGCAGAAGATCATCGACGAGAACCCCGAGATCATGCAGATTTGGGACGACGAGACGGGCGACCGCATGACGAGCCTGTGCATCATCGGCCGTCACATGGACAAGGATGCGCTCATCGCCTCCCTCGATGCCTGCCTGACCGACTGGCACCGCGCCTAGGTTTATCCAAGCGGGCATTTTTCCGCCTACGTAACCGCCAAACCACCACGAAGGTGCCTGTCCCCTTCGTGGTGGTTTTTCGTTCTGAGCCAAGGAGATTCATGTTCAACATTGTGCTGTATGCGCCCGAGATTCCGGCCAATACGGGCAATATCGGCCGCACCTGCGTGGTTACCGGCGCCCGCCTGCATCTGGTGGAGCCGCTGGGGTTTTCGCTCGACGACAAGACGGTGCGTCGCGCCGGCCTGGGCTACTGGCAAAATTTGGACGTGACGACCTATGCCGGCTGGGAGGATTTCCTTGCGCGCAACGGCCTCTCCCCCGCCGACGAACGCCTGCATCTGCTGACCAAAAAGGCGCGCCGCACCTATGCGCAAAGTACCTACCGCGACGGTGACTTTTTGGTCTTTGGCAGCGAGAGCTCGGGGATTCCCGAGCCACTGCTTGCCGCGGCGCCCGAGCGCTGCGAGCGCATCCCCATGTTGCGCGATTGCGACTCGCTCGAAAACGCCGACGCCTGGGAGGCCCACGAGGAGTCGCTCGGGCATACCGAGGACAGCCACGAAGCCATCCTTCGACAGGATATCTGCGGCAACTTCGTCGACCCGGACGACTACCGCATCAGCGCTCTCAACCTCTCCAACAGCGCCGCCATCGTCCTCTACGAGGCCCTGCGCCAAACAGGCTTTCCGGGAATGTGACAAAGGAACTGTCCCTTTGTCACATTCGGTTATAGGTAGCGGCCGGTGATGCTTGCGGGGCAGGCCACGATGTCGCCCGGCGTGCCGGCGCAGACGATTTGCCCGCCCGCGTCACCGCCGCCCGGGCCCATGTCGATCACATAGTCGGCGTTGCGGATAAGGTCGAGGTCGTGTTCGATCACGACAACTGTGGCGCCCTTGGCGACGAGGCCGTCAAACACACTCAGCAACACCTGAACATCGAGCGGATGCAGGCCGATCGTGGGCTCGTCAAATACGAATACGGCATCGTCCTGCACGCGGCCCATCTCGCTCGCAAGCTTAAGACGCTGCGCCTCGCCGCCCGAAAGCGCCGGCGTGGGCTCACCGAGCGTGAGATAACCCAATCCCAGGTCGTGCAAGGTCTGCAAGCGCGCCTGAACCTTCTTGAGCCCCACCGTGGCGTCGAGCGCTTCGTCCACACTCATGTCCATGAGCTGCGGCAACGTAAGCAGGCTCCCGTCCTTGCCCTCGCGATGGATATGCGAAGCCGCGTCTACATAACGTGAGCCGCGACATGCCGGGCAGACGATCTCGACGTCGGGCAAAAACT
This sequence comes from Collinsella sp., assembly GCA_019419645.1. GTDB lineage: Bacteria > Actinomycetota > Coriobacteriia > Coriobacteriales > Coriobacteriaceae > Collinsella. The sequence goes on from DXZN01000055.1 coordinate 5,225, forward strand.
GCACGTCGAGCGATATCGAACCCGTGCCATCGCACGTAGGGCAGCGCAAAGCGCCAGTGTTGTAGCTAAATGCGCCTGCCTTGTAGCCGGCTGCCTTGGCCTCGGGCGTGCGGGCGAAGGCGCGACGCAGTTCATCATGGATGTCGGCATAAGTCGCTACCGTCGAACGCACGTTGGCACCGATGGGCGTGGCGTCTATCAGGTTGGCACGTGCAATGCCCTCGGCATCGACCCAACGCACGTGTTTTGGCAGGCGCTCGCTGGCTGCCTGCGCCTTAAGTGCCGGGATGAGTGTCTCGAGCACCAACGTCGTCTTACCCGAACCCGAAACGCCCGTCACCGCGACAAGGCGACCGCGCGGTATATCGACTTCGAGCGGTTTGACGGTATGGATGGCATCGGTCGCCATGCGGATATGGCCCCGGTCAAACATTTCGTCGTCAGGCACCTGCGGACGCAAGCGCTCAGGCTCCGAGCGCAAAAATGGGGCGATGCGGCTGCCCTGCGATTCTTCGACCTCACCTACCGCGCCCGCGGCGATCACATTGCCGCCGCCTGCTCCGGCAACGGGGCCCATCTCGACCAGATAGTCGGCTTCCGCCAGTACGCGCGTGTCGTGGTCGACAACGACCACGGTGTTGCCGTCATCCACCAAATCGCGCATCACGCCTACCAGGCCGCCGACATTGGCAGGATGCAAGCCAATCGAGGGCTCGTCCAGCACATAGAGCACGCCCGTCGATCGGTTACGCACCACGCGGGCGAGCTGCACGCGCTGACGCTCGCCCGTGGAGAGCGTGGCACCGGCGCGGTCGAGTGAAAGGTAATCGAGGCCCAGATCGACCAGTCGACGGGCCGTGCTCAAAAACGAATCGCAGATATCCGTCGCCATGGGCTGCATCTCGGCCGGCAAGGATGCGGGCACCCCGCGCACCCACTCAATCGCCTCACCCAGCGTCATAGCCGCGGCCTGCGCCAGATTGATACCGCGCACCTGGGGATGGCGTGCGGCCTCGGAGAGACGCGTGCCGCCACAGTCACGGCATGGCCCCTCGCGCAAAAAGCGCGCCACGCGCTTGAGGCCCTTGTCGTCCTTAACCTTGGCGAGCGCATTCTCGACGGTATAGACAGCGTTGTAATAGGTAAAATCGAGCGGCGTGGCGCCCTCGCCGTTTTTGGGAACGTAGAGAATGTGCTTTTTAACCGCCGGACCGTGGAACACGATGTCGCGCTCTTGAGGCGTGAGCTGGTTAAACGGCACGTCGGTGCGCACGCCCATCTCGCCGGCTACCTGCTTCATCAGATCCCACATGAGCGTACCCCAGGGAAGCACCGCGCCTTCGTTGATGGTCTTTGACTCGTCGGGCACCAGGCTCGCTTCGTCCACCTCGCGCATGACACCGGTGCCGCCGCAGGTAGGGCACGCACCGCCGCTGTTAAAGGCAAGGTCCTCGGCACTCGGCGCGTAGAACTCGCGGCCGCATGCGGGGCACGTGAGCGACAGGCCCGCAGCCACGTTAAGGCTCGGCTCCACACGCGCCCCGCAATGTGGGCACACGTGATGGGCACAGCGGCTAAAGAGCAAACGCAGACTGTTGTTGAGCTCGGTCATGGTACCAAAGGTCGAGCGCACGCCTGGCACACTGGGACGCTGATGCAACGCGAGTGCCGCCGGTACGTGCAATACCTCGTCCACCTGGGCGTGCTCGGCCTGCGTCAGGCGACGTCGAGTATAGGTGCTGAGCGCCTCCAGGTAACGGCGCGAGCCCTCGGCATAAAGAACTCCCAGCGCCAGCGAGCTCTTGCCCGAGCCCGACACGCCGGCAATGCCCACGAGCCTCCCCAGCGGAATATCGATATCGATGTCCTTGAGATTGTGGACACGTGCACCGCGCACCTCGATAGCCTGCGGGCTCATCTTCTGTTCCGTCACCTTTATCACCCTACTCATGCCATAAAACGCGGTCGCGGATATACTCGCCCAGCATGGGCACGGTAAACCGCACAAGGCCGTATCCGGCGGCCTCGATGACGCGCTCGCGAATCAGGCTTGCGCGATATTTACTCGCCCAGCTCTGGGTACGGTCGCAGCGCTCAATGATATCCGCCGTGCGCGTCGGCTTGTCCTCGTCAACCGCCATAGCCTCGATAAAGAGGCGCTGAGGGCTGCGCAGACCGTAATACAGAGGTGCGTCAACCGCTTCGTAGAACTCGGAGACGGCATCCGCATGGCCATTCTCGACATCGCGCCTTTCGATGACCTGCGAGCCACGCCGGACAGCAGACCGCCACATGTAATAGCCCACCAGCTGAACCATATAGGGATGCCCCATGCTCTTGCGCGCCGCAAGGTCCGCCGTCTCCGCGTCAACGTAAAGACCAGCGTCTTTGACCGTCTGGATATACGAATCGCGCACTTTGGGCAAAGATATTGCCCCCAACGTACGCTGCTGGGCACGCCGCAAAAACGTCACGCTCGGCTCTTCGAGCAGATCGTCAACCATACTGGGCAAGCCGGCGAACGCCAGCGCAAGACCGCGCTGGTCGCTATCGGGCAAGCCCGTGGCATCCTGGTCTCCGAGCACCTGCTGATAGAGGACGGCAAGAGCCGCCAGTTCCTCGATAGACACCGATTGTGCCTCGTCAATCGCAAACAAGACGCCCTTGCCCGGACCGAGCTTCTTGAGACGCTCGTTGACCAGCCCTCGCAATGTCTCGCCTTTTGCCCGCGCCGCCTCGACCGACATCCGGCCAAACGACGGCCCAAACTCCATTGACGTCACAACGGGTTTATTCGAGCGAAGCGCGTCGGCCAAGCGGTCGCACAAACCAAGCGAAGCGGAATCGGAGACAACCGCCCATCCGCGCTCGCTGGCTAGACGTTGCAGCTCCCGCAGGAGAACCGTTTTGCCACAGCCGCGGTTTCCCGTAATGAGCATGAGCCTGCCCGGCGCTCCGGCGCCGTTGTCGAGCCCTTCCTCAAAATCTTCGATGACCGACTCGCGACCGATGAGTATCGGAGGCCGCTTACCAGCTGTGGGCTTAAAGGGATTTGGATTCATATCGGCCTCCTCGGATTGGCAAACCCTGGTAACAGTTATACCAACTTATACCGAGTTATACCAATAGCATGTGACAGAGGAACTGTCCCTTTGTCACATGTGGCCGAAAAACTCGGCGTCTGCTGCTCGCCAGGGGCGGAAGGTGGCGGGATCGATCTTTACGTGCGCCGCGGCGGGTACGTCGTACCATTTGACCGTGTAACCGGCGCCGTGAGAGCAAAAGACCGAATCGGGCGTGTTGGGCAGATCGGCCTCGGGCTCATAGGCGGCCGTCACGATGACGCGCTCGGCATCATGGCAAGCCGCATAACCGGCGAACTCCAGGTACAGATGACCGCGCCCGCTCGTGTAGGCAGCCACCTCCAGCGCGTAATCCTGCACCTCGGATGCCGGCACGCGACCCACAAGCTTCGCTCGGTCTCCCGCCATCGTCGGCGGCTCGTACTCGGCACCCATGCGTGTGGCATCTGACAACGCCCGGCCCACGCACTCCCCCGGCACCTCGAGCTCAAAGTGGTACCACGGCTCCAGCAACACGTCTGCGCCGACCTCGCGCGCCTGCATCAAACCCTGGCGAATCGCGCGATACGTGGCCTGGCGAAAATCGCCGCCCTCGGTGTGTTTGGTATGCGCGCGGCCGCCCGTGAGCGTAATGCGCACATCGGTGATGGGCGAGCCCGTCAGCACGCCCAGGTGGTCGCGCTCCATAGCGTTGGTGAGTGCCAAACGCTGCCAGTTAAGATCGAGCTCGTCGGTCGAGGTCACGGTGCCAAACTGCACACCCGAACCCGCCGGCAACGGCTCCAGGCGCAGATGCACCTCGGCATAGTGACGCAGCGGCTCAAAGTGGCCCACGCCCTCGACCGGCCGCGAAATAGTCTCCTTATAGAGAATGCCGCCGGGCTCAAACGCAACCGAAAGGCCAAAGCGATCGGCCAACACCCGCTGCACGACCTCGAGTTGCACGGCGCCCATCAACTGCAAATGGATCTGCTCAAGATGCGTATTCCAGCTTACGCCGAGCATGGGGTCTTCGTCCGCCAACTCACTCAGCGCTTTAAACACCGCATGAACGTCGTGTTCGCCCGGCAGCACCGTATAGGTGAGGACCGGAGCGATGACGGGCGCATCGCCCGCGGGCTCCGTGCCCAGGGCGTCCCCTGGGCGAACGTGCGCAAGACCCGTCACGGCGCAAATACCGCCAGCAGCAACTTCTTGGGCAAGCTCATACTTCTCGCCGTTATAGATGCGCACCTGATCGACCTTCTGTTCCCACGCCTCGGCACTGGAATGCCCGCTGATCATCTGTTTTGCGCGCAGCGTGCCGCCGGTCACTTTAACCCAAGCCAAGCGCTCGCCACGATCCCCGCGGCTGACACGATAGACGCGCGCGGCAAACTCCGGGAGCCACGCCTGCTCACGCATCAGCGCGCATATGCCGTCCAGCAGCTCGTCAACGCCTTGGTCCTTGAGCGCCGAGCCGGCAAAGCAGGGAAAGAGCTTGCGCTCGGCAACCATGCGCGACAGCGTTGCGACAGAAAGCTCACCCGCTTCAAGAAACTCCTCGAGCGCCGCTTCGTCCAACGCAGCAGCGTCCTCCTGAACGGCGCCGCCCGCCAGCAGCTCGTTGGCATCCAGGCAGCCCTCGGAAAGACGCTGCCCGAGTTGTGCCAGCAAAACATCGCGGCCGGGATTCTCCAAATCGATCTTGTTGATGAAGATGAACGTCGGGATGTCATAGCGTGCAAGCAGGCGCCACAGGGTTTCGGTGTGCCCCTGCACGCCATCGTTGGCGCCCACCACCAGAATCGCGTAGTCCAGGGCACGCAGTGTGCGCTCCGCCTCGGCAGAAAAATCGACATGGCCGGGAGCATCCACGAGCATGACGTGGGTATCGCCGTGGTCGAGCACGGCCTGCGACGAGAAAATCGTGATGCCGCGCTCGCGCTCGATCGTGTTAGTGTCCAGATGCGAATCGCCATCGTCCACGCGGCCACGCTTGCGAATGCGGCCCGCGTTGAACAGCATGGCCTCGGCCAACGTGGTCTTGCCGGCATCGACATGCGCCAAGATTCCAACGACCGCTTGCTTCGACATGGCTCTCCTCTTATTGCAAGCCCATCGCACGCGGCAACGGGCGTTCACGCTCCACACTGGATGATACAATTTACGGGCCGGTGGGCGAAGCGGGCCCTATCCCCCGACCGAGCTCATCGCCCCGCGTTGCCGCGCGGCGATTTTCGTAGGTTCGCGCCTTGCGAAAGCCGGCACCTCCCCTTTTTGTCTGCCCGGGTTCATCTGGGGCGGTAACAATGCGAGTCCCACAACGACGCGTTTTACCAAAAATGGCCCCACTCGGGGCCATTTTTTATTTGAGCTGGGTGATGATACGTGCCTTGGCTCCTACGCCTCGCGCAGCCAATCAAACGCGACACGCGCCGTGCCGTCGGACACATAGACGATACCGACACGCTCGAACCCCGCCTTGGCGATGGCGCCCTGCATGGGCAAGTTGTCCTCGTGCGTGTCAATACGCAGATGGTCGGCGCATTCCTTGGCAAAGGCAAACATCGCCGCCGCGATACCGTGCACGGTGCCGTCGGATGCCACGCGATGCAGCACGGCATACGGAGTGTCGCTGCGCCATTGACCGTCCTCAATCACGTCATAGCACTCGTCCGGACCCGGTAAAAAGGCAAACGTCGCCACCACGCGGCCGTCGACTTCGCACACGTAACTGCCACCAGCGGCGATATCGGCAGCCAGCTGCTCGGCCGAAGGCGTGCCCTCGGGCCACTGCGTGGCGTTGCCATGCGCGCGCATAAAGGCGCGGGCCGCGTCATAGATAGCCATGACGGCGGGAATGTCGGTATCGAGGGTTTTTCTGATCATCACGCGGCGACCTCACGTTTATTGGTATCACTTTGATTGAGCAATGATACCAACGTTTGGAGAGGAGCGCGAAGCAGATGGGGAGCAAAAAGCGAGCCGCCTGGTCAAAAGCCAAAAGCGAGTTTTTGGGCGCTGCCACCGGCGGCGATATGAGCGACCTGTTTGCACGCGAGGACGAGCGCCGCGACGCCCTGGACGCCGAGCGCGACGAGGCTTGGCGCTATAAGTCGTGCGAGCGCAAAAACCGTTACGACACACGCGCCGAAGCCGAGGCCGTTATGGCCGACTGCGAAAACCGCGGACGGCGTGGTTTGGCCTGCTACAAATGCGAATACTGCGGCGGCTGGCACCTGACGTCGCACCCTTGGAAATAGACCCCCGCATCGGCACGGCGCTGGCGAAGCGCCAGCCATCGTGCACAAGCTACGGGCGCGGCGGCACCAAAACATCGTAACGAACGGCCTTGCCCGCAAGCTGATAGCTCGGCTTGACGCCGGCAAGCAGCGGCCCCTTCACCGGTCGCTTGATAACGACCTTGCGCGGGTGCACCGCAAGCGCAGCTTCGACCAGCGTCTCCTCGTCGGCGCACGGCTGCTCCAGATGGTGCAAGAGCTGAAACTTCTTTTTCACCGCCGCGCTCTTGGTGCGCTCGGGAAACATGGGGTCCAGATACACCACGTCGGGAGCGGTGAGCTCGCCCTGCCCGATCAGCTCGGCCGTATGGCGAAGGCCGGCAATGCTGTCCTCGCCCGCATGTAAGCGCATGCGCGCCACAGCAGCCGCAAGCGCCGGATCATCTGCCGCGCGATCCAAGGCGTCCTTGAGAAGCGCCGCGATTACGCAATCCTGTTCATACAGATCGACGGTAAAGCCCGCGGCCGCCAGCAGCAGCGAATCCTCACCAAAGCCCGCCGTGGCATCAATCGCCCATGGGCGCTCGATGCCTTTTGTGCGCGCAACCTTTACCAGCAGCTCTTGCTGCAGGCGGCCCTGCTTGAGTCGTGGCAGCATGCGGCCAAAATCGGCGCGCAGTTCCATCGTGCCGTCGGTGAGCGTGAGGCCCTCGGACTTCCCGGTCAGCTCAAGCCCCGCGGCCCGAGCAACAGAAAAGGGATCGACGACGCCCATGGACACTCCTTAGCAAACAAAACGAATACATGGGCGCCATTCATGTCGGCACCCAACCGTCCGTTATTGTCCCACATGCGACATGGTCCACAGCATCCCAATGCAAAGCACCGCCATCAATCCCGTGCACACGGCAGCGATCACAGAATCACCCATGCGCCTTCCCAACGACCGCGGTTCACGCACTTGCTCTGGTCCGTACATCATGGCTCCTCCTTAGACTCACTTCTTATCACGGCCTCATCATCGCAGCGCCGCACATGAGCTGCCATCGATTTGACTTACAGCTGGCTTTCCTTTTTGAAAGATTGCCCTGCACAGGCGAGAAGCGCTTTCTAACACACACGCCGTCACGTTGAACTACAATGTGCTTCACGATATGTGCAGCATATGGGACGCGCCAGACTGGCAGCGCCCGAATCGAAAGGACTACCTATGAGCGCCGCGCGCAAGACACTCAAAATCCTTGCCCTCATCTATTTTGTTTTGGGCATCGCCAGCCTCGTCATCGGTATCACCGGCATCGCAACCGGCAAATTTGAATCCGTCTACGGATCGAACGCCATGCTCGCCGCGGTCGTGCTTGTCGCCAAGGGCGTTATCGACCTTGGCGCAGGTGTTGCGGGCATCAAGGGCGCCAACAAGCCTTCGCAGGTGGATGGCGCGTTTAAGCTCGGCATCGTTGCCGCAATCGCCACGATTGCGCAGGCCGTGCTC
>DXZN01000056.1 GCA_019419645.1 Collinsella sp.
CGTGACGGGTGTTGAGCCGAGCTTTTTTATCGAGGCAGAGTTTCAACACGACGGTATTGACGACCTCATCGTGACGAGTGACATGGCCGAGCGTAAGGCCAAGATGATCGAGCTCGGCGACGCGTTCATCGCTTTCCCGGGCGGTACGGGCACGCTCGAGGAGATTGCCGAGGTCATGTCCGCCGTGTCGTTGGGGCACTTGAGTGCGCCGTGCATCCTGTGCAACCTCGGGGGCTACTACAACGATCTTAAGGCGCTGCTCGAGCACATGATTGATAAAGGACTTTCGAGCCCGCAGCGCCAGCACGGCATCTACTTTGCCGACGATTTGCGCGAGATTGCCTCGATTATTAATGGATGAGTCTTGAGCCTGCCCCACTATGACTCCCAATGGTGCCGTTTGCGGTGCAGACGGTTGGCTCGTTCGGGCAACGCTCGCTCTACAATAAAACGTATCTTTGTCGATTTTGACCACGGGAGGACCCGATGGATAACCTTGCCAAACCCACAAACCGCGCGCTGTTTTTGGTCAGCGTTGCCGTGACCGGTGCACTCGCGGGTGCTGCAGTCTGGCTATTCTTCTTTGCGATGGAGCACGGCATTGATTATTTGTGGACCGAGGTCCCGCATATGCTGGGTGTCTCTTCGCCCGAACTCGCCAGCGGTCCGTTTGGCTTTTTGCCGTACCCGTTTTTTGTCTGCCTGCTGGGCGGCTTGGTGATTGGCCTGTACGAAAAGATGACGGGCGCCAAGACCGACGACCTCAACCAGGTCATGACCAAGGTCAAGCAAGACGGTCGCTACCCGTACGACAATCTGGGCAAGCTGTCGATTGCGGCGCTGCTGCCGTTGCTGTTTGGCGGAAGTATTGGACCGGAGGCCGGCCTGACCGGCGTTATCGCGGGACTGTGCAGCTGGGTCGGCGATCGCATGCGTCGCTTTGGAGCTGAGTTTAGGGAGCTCACGCTGCTGGGCACCCAGGCTGCCCTGACGGCGCTCTTTACCGCGCCCGTGTTTGGCTTTGTGGCGCCGCTCGCCGGAAGTGCTGACGGTCAGGGTGCCAATGACGATGAGTCCGCGTCTGACGAGATCACCATCAAGCTTCCCAAGGCGCAAAAGACCGTGGTCTACGGTATCGCGATCGCTGGCGGTTTGGGCACCTACCTGCTGCTTGGCCAGCTTGTGGGCGGCGGCATGGGTATGCCGAGGTTCGAGGCCGCGCAGGTGGGCAACCTCGAGCTTGCTTGGCTTATTCCCCTGGCGCTCGTCGGCACGGCCTGTGGCTGGCTGTACTTTGTCTCGGAGCACGCGAGCGAGGCGTTGGCCCACGCCATAGGGGAGCGCCCTGTCGTCAAGGCCATGCTGGCCGGTTTGGCGCTCGCTATCTGCGGCACGGTCCTGCCCTACACCATGTTTGCTGGCGAGACGCAGGCCGACGTGCTCATGGAGACCTATATGACCATTCCCGCCGGTGTGCTCATTGCAACTGGTCTTATCAAGGCCATGCTGACGCCCGCCCTCATCAACCTGGGCTGGCGCGGCGGTCACTTCTTCCCCGTTATCTTCTCGGGCGTGAGCCTGGGCTACGGCCTTGCCGTCCTTACGGGCGCCGATCCGGTCTTTTGCGTCGCCGTCTGTACCGCCTCGACGATGGGTGCCGTCATGCGTCAGCCCGTCATGGTCGTGGGCCTGCTGCTCATGTGCTTCCCGCTCAAGGGCATTGTCTGCATGATCATCGCCGCCGTCATCGCGGCAGGCATTCCGCTGCCCAAGCCGCTGCGCAAGTAACACGATAGCGCGTGCCGGGGATATGCCATTTGTCACGGATTTGCGGCGGGGGCGATCGCGTCCTTCGTGGATTGAGACTCGCGTGCCTACAGGTCGTGTACTCGATAAACCTTGGTGCTGACGGTGCAGCTGATTGCGCATAGCGCGAGGGCCAGCACGGCAATTCCTGCGCACAGACAGCCCAGAACGGCAGGATCGGGATTCGCTCCGGCAATCGACATGAGCCAGTTGCTGATGGGGTTGGAGGAGCTCAGCGCTGCCATGGCAAGGCACCCGAGCAGGGCAAACAGGCCGACGGAAAGGCGCAGCGCCTCCATGTGTCCAAATCGAAAGAACAGCGGCTGTGCCAAAAACACCATCATGAGGGAGATGAGCATCGATGCGGCGGAGGCTATTGTGGTCTCAAAGACGGTCTGTCCCGTCGAGGGAATACCCGCGCTGTTGAAGAGCGGGATGGAGACGATGCTCAAAAGCGCGGCGGCGCACGCCATGACGGCCGAGAAGACAATGATGCTCAGGTAGCGTGCACAGATGATGTCTTTGCGCGAGATGGGCAGCGTTGCCCGATAGCGCTCCCATCCGTTTTGATTGTCGTAGCCGGCCAGCGAGTTCATGACCACGATGGGCGACATGGCGCTGACCGCGCAGGCGCCGGCACTCATGCCAGAGTCACCGTCCGATGCGTTGGCGAGGGTCAGTACGACGAAGATGAACAGGCCGACGCCCGCGATGCTCGGGACAAGCGTGCGGACGATGGCGAGCTCAGACATAAAGGCGCGTTTCATTTCGAAGCCCCTTTCAGCGTGAGGCGAAGATAGTCATCAATGGTTGCCCGGTCGCAGGGAATCTCGGGGAAGGCCTCGAGCACATCGCGACGGTTGGGCACGAGCACGTCCACGCTATAGGCGTGGTGGGCGGCACGGGCGCCTTCGACGCAAGCCATAAGCTCTGCGGCCTGTGCTTGGGTGCAGTGGGCGATGCCGGCTCGGTCGGTAATGTCCTCGCGCGGCAGGTCAAACACAATCGAGCCGTTATCGATGCAGATGACGCGGTCGGCAGTGCGATCGAGGTCGGATGTAATGTGGCTCGAGAGCAGCACGCTGTGCTGGCCGTCGGCGACAAAGGCAAGCAACTCGTCGAGCAGTTCCTCGCGCGCCATGGGATCGAGGCCCGCGGTGGCTTCGTCCAAAACGAGCAGCTTGGCATTGTGGCTGAGCGCACAGGCGAGCTGCAGCTTCATGCCCATGCCGCGGGAGAGGTCCTTGACCTTCGTCTTGGGATCGAGGCCAAATCGGTCGATGAATCCGGCGAACGTTTCGCAGCTCCACGTGGGGTATGCGGGCCTACGAGCTTCTCGACCTGGCCCACCTTGAGCGTGGAGGGGAAGGGACACGTGTCCAGGACAAGCCCGATGCGGGAGCGCAGGTGGCGCTGCGTCTCGTCGGGCGCGTTGGCGTCGCAGCGCTGTCCAAGCAGATGCACCTCGCCGGCATCGGGCTTTATAAGCCCAAGCGCGGCGCGAATGGTCGTCGTCTTGCCGGCGCCATTTGCGCCCACAAAGCCAACGATCTGGCCGGGCTCCACGGCAAGCGTGACGTCGCGCAGTGAAAAGCGGTCGCTCACGCGGCGCGATACACCTTTGAGTTCTAGCAACTTTTGCATGGTATAGCCTTTCTTGCAGATGGCTACTGCATGGTTTCGGGGGCTACGAGGTCGAGCATCTCGTGCAGCTTGTCGCGCGTGACGCCCAAGGCTTCGGCTTGGCTCGCCGCTTTCGCAAGCAGCTCTTCGATATGGCAGAGCTGATTTTCGCGCAAGAGTTCTTGGTTGCCCTCGGCGACAAAACAGCCCTTGCCCTGCACGGTGCAGATAAAGCCGAGTTGCTCCAGGTCGGCGTAGGCGCGCTTGGTGGTGATGACACTCACGCCAAGATCGCTCGCGAGTGCACGGATGCTGGGGAGTTTGGCTCCCGAAGCGAGCGCGCCCGAAAGGATCTGAGCTTTGACTTGCGAGGCTATTTGCTCGTAGATGGGCTTGTCGCTCGAATTGGATAGGATGATGTCCACAGCGGCTCCTTAGCTGTTGGGCTACACGTGTATATAACCGGTAAGCACAGTATATATACACTATGTACAGTTACGCAAGAGACAAATTCGGATTGGGCCGGCTACCCAGGCCCCAACTGATGAATTTGTCCTGATAGGCGCCCTAGAGCGGGATTTCGCGGCTACAATAGTGCGGTTACATCGACGTAATGCACTCAATGCAAGAAAGGATCCGCATGGCAAGCCTGTCGGATGAAATCTCGTCGCGCCGCACATTCGCGATCATCAGCCACCCGGACGCCGGTAAGACCACGCTTACCGAGAAGCTGCTGCTCTATACCGGCAGCATCCAGACTGCCGGTTCGGTCAAGGGCAAGAGCTCGGCCAAGCACGCCGTCTCGGACTGGATGGACATCGAGAAGGAGCGCGGCATTTCCGTTACCTCCTCGGTGCTGCAGTTCACCTATAATGGCGCCTGCGTCAACATCCTCGATACCCCCGGCCACCAGGACTTCTCGGAGGATACCTACCGTACCCTTATGGCCGCCGACGCCGCAGTCATGGTCATCGACGGCGCTAAGGGCGTCGAGGCCCAGACCAAAAAGCTCTTTAAGGTCTGTACGCTGCGCCACATTCCCATCTTCACCTTTGTGAATAAGCTCGACCACGAGGCTCGCGATCCGTTTGAGCTCATGGAAGAGATCGAGAACGTCCTGGGTATCAATGCGTATCCCATGAACTGGCCGATCGGCAGTGGTCGCAACTTCCGCGGCGTGTTCGACCGTCAGACCCGTCGCGTCATTGCCTTTGAGGGCGACGGTCACGCCAACGCCACCAAGAAGGTCGCCGAGGTCGAGGCCGAGCTGGGCGATCCTTCCATGGACGAGCTCATCGGCGAGGAGAACCACAAGAACCTGATGGACGACATCGAGCTGCTCGATGGCGCCGGCGACGAGCTCGACTTGGATGCTGTGGCCTGCGGCAAGCTGAGCCCGGCGTTCTTTGGCTCGGCGCTCACCAACTTTGGTGTGGAGCCCTTCCTCAAGGAGTTCCTGCGCCTGGCCCCGACGCCGCGCGCCTATACCGATACGCTCACCAGTGAGCCGGTCGATCCCTGCCGCGACGACTTTAGCGGCTTTGTGTTTAAGATCCAGGCCAATATGGACAAGAACCACCGAGACCGTATCGCCTTTGTGCGCATTTGCTCGGGCAAGTTCGAGCGTGGCATGGACGCCTTCCACGTGCAGGGCAACCGTAAACTCAAGCTTGCAACGGGCACGTCGATGATGGCCGATGACCGCGCCATCGTGGACGAGGCGTACGCGGGCGATATCGTGGGCCTGTTCGACCCGGGTATCTTTAGCATCGGCGACACCGTGTGCTCCGGCAAGCGCCACGTGCAGTATCCGCAGATCCCGACGTTTGCCCCCGAGATGTTCGCTCGCATTACGCAGGTCGACACGCTCAAGCGCAAGCAGTTCGTCAAGGGTATGGAGGAGCTTGCCCAGGAGGGTGCCATCCAGATCTTCCGCGAGCTGGGTGCCGGCATGGAGAGCGTTATCGTGGGCGTGGTCGGTGTGCTGCAGTTTGAGGTACTCGAGCGCCGCCTCAAGGCCGAGTATCGTGTTGAGGTCCGTCGCCAGCCGCTGCCCTATACGGACATCCGCTGGATTCAGAACGACCCCGATACCATTGATATCCCGGGCCTTTCGCTCACGCGTGACACGCTGCGCGTCGAGGACATGCGCGGCGGTAAGCTGCTGCTGTTCACGAGCCCGTGGAACGTGGATTGGGCAACCGATCACAACCCCGATCTTATCCTGTCGGAGTTTGGCAACGTAGCCTTTTAATGCATCGGCGCGGTGGCCCTGTGGGGCTGCCGCGCCGTTTGCTTGCCTGATGCCGTGTGAGCGGCTATTATACCCATCGTCGTCTCAAGACCGTGACGTCCGAGCAGTTCGGGTCCGATATCCTGCTCGTTAAACCTAAAACCAAAGGAGTACATAATGATCAAGAAGGTCATGGAGGACTACAAGGTCCTGTTGCGGAGCATTCCCGCGGCAACGGTTTCGCTGTTTTTCGTGAGTGTCATCATGATGAACCTGCTGGCCAACAAAGAGCTTATCAGCCTGCCGTATCTGGCACTCGATTGCGGCTTTGTGGTGAGCTGGGTTTCGTTTTTGTGCCAGGACATGATCTGCAAGCGCTTTGGCGCCAAGGCATCCATCAAAATCTCTATCCTCGCGCTGCTGGTCAATCTGGCCGTGAGTCTGTGCTTTTGGGCATGCTCGCTCACGCCCGGCATGTGGGGCGCCTACTACGACACGGGTATGATCGAGGTCAACACCGCCCTTAACGCCACCATCGGCGGCACCTGGTACGTGGTGCTGGGCTCTTCGCTGGCAATGCTCGTTTCTGCCGTGGTTAACTCCACACTCAACCAGTCGCTCGGTCGTATGCTCAAAAAGAATAACTTTGCGAGCTTTGCCTTCCGCTCTTATGTGTCCACGGGTGTTGGCCAGTTTATCGACAACTTGGTCTTTGCCATTGTGGTGAGCCACACGTTCTTTGGTTGGACCTGGGTGCAGGTTCTTATGTGCTCGCTGACCGGCGCTGTTGCCGAGCTGCTGTGCGAGGTCTTCCTGAGCCCCGTGGGCTACAAGGTCGTGCGCGGCTGGGAGCGCGAGAATGTGGGTGCCGAGTACCTCGAGCGTCACGCAACCGCCTAAGGAGCAAGCATGCGGGTTTTGATCACGGGCGCTTCGGGCGGTATCGGAGCCGCGTGCGTGCAGCGCTTTTTGGACGAGGGCCACGAGGTCGTGGGCTTTGACCTGCTGCCGGCGGCGGTCGAGCACGAGCGCTACCGCCATTTGATCGTTGATGTCCGCGAGCCTGACTCGTTTCCAGGCGACCTTGAGCCTCAAGTAATCGTGAACGTTGCCGGTACGCAGGATTCGGCCGACGACATTGCCGCCAACCTGTGTGGCACCATCAACGTGACCGAACGCTACGCCTTTGTGGGGGAGGGGCTTGCCGCCAAGCCGACAGCGGCTATCAAATCCGTGGTCAATGTGGGGTCGGCGAGCGGACATACGGGATCGGAGTTTCCCGCCTATGCCGCCAGCAAGGGCGGCGTTATCGCCTACACCAAAAACCTTGCAAACCGCCTGGCGCCGCAGGCCATCGCCAACAGTGTGGACCCGGGCGGCGTTATCACGCCGCTCAACCGTTGCGTGATGGAAGACGAGCACCTGTGGAACCAGATTATGGAGCTCACGCCGCTTAAACGCTGGGCCACCGCCCAAGAGATCGCCGAGTGGATCTACTTTGTGGGCGTGACCAACCGGTTTATGACCGGGCAGAGCCTGCTGATCGATGGCGGCGAGGCCGGCCGCACCCAGTTTATCTGGCCCGAGTAGAAAACGCGCCCGATGGAAATCCGTCGGGCGCGTTTTTGATGTATTGATTTTTAGCCGAGGCAAGTCCAGTTGACGGGGGTCGAGCCGTGCTGTTCGAGTAGCCGATTGGCTGCCGAGAAGGGGCGCGACCCTATAAAGGCGGGGAGTTCTGCCGTGGCGCGGTTGGCCGAAAGCGGCGAGGGGTGCGTAGAAGCTAGGCAGAACTTGCCGGTTGCCTTGCCCGCGCCGATCGCGTCGAGCTTGCCCTCAACCATTTGCTGGGCAAAGCGGCCCCATGCCAAAAAGACGACCGGTTGGGGCAGCTGACAGCAGCGTTCGATAACGTAGTCGGTGAGCGTGCTCCAGCCCAGTTTGGCGTGCGAATTCGCGGCATGCTCACGCACGGTGAGCGTAGTGTTGAGGAGCAGGACGCCCTGTTGTGCCCATGGGGTTAGGTCTCCCGTGGCGGGAATGGGGCAACCCAGATCGGCGTTGAGTTCCTTATAGATGTTGCGCAGGCTCGGCGGCAACTTGGTTTGCGACGCGGGGACCGAGAACGACAACCCCATTGCCTGGTTGGGTCCGTGATAGGGGTCTTGACCCAAGATGACAACCTTGACGTGGTCTGCCGGCGTGTAGGCGAGGGCATTGAGGATGTCGTCTTGTGCCGGGTAGATGGTCTGCTCGGCACGCAAAAGGGCGATGCGCTCGAGCAGCTGGTTCGTCGTGTCACGTACCGGCTGCGGCGCATCGCCCAACCAAGCTGCTATGTTGCGGTCGCGCGTTGCGGTGTCCATGGAACTCCTTTATGGCAGATGCTATGTCGGCATCTATTGTAAAGGCGCACCGGTTGCCTTTATGCCGCGGCTGTATGAAGAGTGGGGTCTACGAGACGCGCTCGGGTGCTCCTGCCATGTGAGCGTGTCCTTGCGAGCGAAGGCGCGGGAGCTCGACGGTTGCCACCATGACGCCGGTGAGGATGAGGGCGGCGCCAAAGAAGGCGATGGGGCTCAGGACCTCGCCAACCAGGAAAAACGAGAAGACGGCGGAGCAGACCGGCTCGAGCGAGAAGGCAAAGCCCGTGGTCTCGGCGGGCACGTGGGGCTGTACGAGCGTCTGGGTGATAAAGCCGTAGGCAGAGCAGATGAGTGCGAGCGCGATGACGACCGCGACCTCGCCCGGCGTGCCGGGAAGCGTGAAACCGCCAAAGGTGAATGCGGCGATACCCGAGAATAAGCCGCCGAAGCCAAGCTGCCAAACGCCCAGGGCCAGCGGGTCGACTTCTTCGACAAAGCGCTTGGCTACGATAATGTGGCTGGCATAGATAAAGGCTGAGAGCAACATGATGAGCGCGCCCGGGTTCAGGCTGGTGAAGTCGGCGCCCGAGAGCAGCAGCATGCCACAGGTGACGATGGCGGTGCCGACGAGAACTTTGCGCTCGGGGGCGCGGCGCAGCAGGGCGGCGTTGGCAAACGGCACGATTACGACCGTCAGGCTCTGCAAAAAGCCGGCGGTTGAGGCGGAGGTGAGGCTGGAACCCAGGCACATGCAGGTGAGCTCGGTTGCCATGATGGCGCCGATGATGGCGGCGCGAACCATAAGGTCGCGGTTGATGCGGAAAGCGCGCTTGTGGAAGAGCAACAGGCAGGCCGCAAAGGCGATGATGCAGCGCAGCGCAACGATGCTCGTGGCGTTCATGCTGTCCATGCCGATCTTCATGAGGGGGTACGAAAAGCCCCATGCGACGGGAACGGAAAACGAGAGCGCGATTGCTTTTTTGCGATCCATGGGACTCCTTTTGTTACAGAACGGTTTCGCAAAAAGGATTCTGCTCCCAGATTTAGATGTAGTAAAGCGAATGTATCTTCAGTATGATTAAGTATTACTAATGTAGGCGGGAAAAGCGCTGGCAAAACGTTTTACGGCTACGTCGATGTGGAGGTACGATGGCATCGCGGTATCAGATTGTTTGTATGGTGGTCGATCGCGGCAGTCTTAAGGGTGCAGCCGATGAGCTGGGCTATACGCAAAGCGCGGTGAGCCAGGCCGTCAAGGCGCTCGAGCGCGAGCTGGGTACCACGCTTATCGAGCGCGGTAAGCAAGGTGTCTCGCTTACGCGCGACGGCAAGCAGTACCTGCCGTATCTGCGCCAAATCGTAACTGCCGAGGCCGAGCTTGAGGGCAAGCGCCAGGAATTGCTGGGACTCTCCTCGACTGATATTCGTATCGCAACGTTTACCAACGTGAGCCGCACCGTGTTGCCGCGCGTAATCCGCGACTTTGGTGCCCTGCATCCGGGTGTACGCTTTACGCTCAAACAGGGCGATTACACGCGCAATGCCCAGTGGGTGCACGATGGCGTGGTTGATTTTTGCTTTACGGCACGCGGATTTACTGCTGGGCTCGAGAAGCGCGTGGTCTATCACGATGAGTTGGTAGCACTGTTGCCGGCCGCGCATCCGCTGACGGCAAAGGAAAAGGTGACGCTCGCCGACCTGGCGTCCGAGCCGTTTGTGCTGCTGGATGAGGGCGAACAGAGCCTGGTGCTCGATGCATTCGCGGCGCATGGGCTGTCGCCGCACGTGACGAGCGAGGTGACCGACGACTACACCATCATGGCGATGGTGGAGGAGGGCCTAGGCGTGAGTATGCTGTATCGCCGTACCGTCGAGGGCATGAGGGCCGATATTCGCGTGCGTCCCATCGTGCACGCTCCCTCGCGCGACGTGGTGGCGGCCTGGCGCAGCTGGGACACCATGCCTATCGCCACGAGGCACTTTATCGACTATATGAGCTCACATATTGTCAATTAATGACTGGCATGGCGTTGAGTGCGGTGTTTAGCGGGCTGTCGCTTTGGCTTGGGCGGCGCGATAGGTGCGTGCCGGGTGGCAGAGTAGTACCGCCACGACCATAAAGAACGCCGTGGTGCCCAGGCTGATGGGGTAGACCATCATGATGTTCGCAAAGGTGCGGAAGTGCGGGAACACGCAGAATACCCAATAGAAGCGAATACCGCAGACGCAGATCATGGTGATGAGGGCGGGCATGAGCGAGATGCCAAAGCCGCGCAGGTAGCCGGACATGTTTTCGTAGAACATGCTAAAGGCGTAGGCAGGGAAGATCGAGCACACGCGGATATAGCCGATCGAGACGATGTTGGGGTCGCTGTTGAACAGCGCCAGGATTTCGCGTCCCAAGCCTACGATGATGACGATGGTGGTGAGCGCGACGATACCGCCTTCGATCAGGCAGACCTTGAGCGTCTTGGTGCAGCGGTCGATCTGGCGAGCGCCGTGGTTTTGTCCCACAAAGGTGGTGCAAGCCTGGCTAAAGCTGTTGAGCAGGTTGTAGCACACGTACTCCAAGCTCATGGCGGCGCTTGATGCCGCCATGACCTCGGTGCCCAAGCTGTTGATGGCGGACTGGATGATGATGTTAGCGACGGCAAAGACAGCGCTTTGGATGCCGGCGGGCAGGCCGATCTTGACGATGCGCTTGAGGGCGACGGGGTCTAAGCCTAAGTCGCGTGGGGTGACGCGGACGACGGAGTCGGTCTTGAGCAGGTGGACAAAGAGTGTGGTGGCGCTGACGGTGTAGGCGATGGCGGTGGCGATGGCGACGCCCGCGACGCCCCAGTGGAGCACGGGGACAAAGATGAGGTCCAGGCCAATGTTGAGGACGGTGGACACGGCGAGCGCCTGCAGCGGCATGCGGGTGATGCCGACGGAGCGGAAGATCGCGGCCTCAAAGTTGTAGAGCAAGATCGAGGGCATGCTGAGCAAAAAGACGCGCAGGTAGAGCGAAGCGAGCGGCATGGTCTCGGCAGGCACGTTGAGCGCAGCGAGCATGGGCTCGGCAAAGATCTCGCCCAGTGCGATGACGACAAAGCCCACGAGCGCCATTAAAATCGAGGTATGGACGGCGCGTTTGACCATGTTCTGATCGTTGCGGCCGATAGCGTTGGCGATGACCACGTTGGAGCCAAGCGACATGCCAATAAAAAGGTTGAGCATAAGACTGGTAAGCGGAACATTGGAGCCGACCGCCGCCATGGCGAGGGTTCCCTGGTCGCCCGAGAAGTTACCGATGATGACCGTGGCGATGAGGTTCGACAGCTGCTCCAAGATGCTCGTGGCGGCCACGGGGAAGGCGAACAGGGGAATATTGCGCCATAGCGAGCCGGTGGTCATGTCAATGTGCTTAGATGCGGTGTCTGCCATACGCTCTCAATCTCTAATATGCTCTTTCGTGCTTATTTGCGCAGACGATGATACTCCTAATGCAACCAGTCGGCACTTAGGGACGTTCCTTTTCTGCCGGCAGCTGGGGACACTCCTTAGTCATTCAAGAACGTCCCCAATGACTAGGTGGGGAAGGCGTGCGACAATGGTGGGCGTTGTGTTGTTCGCGCTAAGGAGTTGCCATGTTGTTGTGTCCCGTTTGCCATGAGCCGTTGGTGGACGACGAGCGCGGTGCTGCATGCGCGGGCGGACACCGATTTGACCGTGCGCGCGAGGGCTATCTCTATCTGCTGCGCTCGTCCAAGAGCGGTGACTCCATGGGCGATCCCAAGTCGCAGGCACGCAGCCGTCGCGACTTTCTGAACCGCGGTTACTATGCGCCGTTGCGCGATGCGATGGTCGAGCTGGTGCGCGAGCGGGTGTCTGGTCGTGCCGCGTCAACGAACTGCCCCATGACGTTGCTCGATATTTGCTGTGGCGAGGGCTACTACACCAGCGCCATGGGTGCGGTGCCGGGCGTAGATGCTTACGGTTTCGACCTGGGCAAAGAGATGGTTCGCCTGGCCGCCAAGCGCGGCGATGCGACCTACTTCGTGGCCAACATGAAGGCTATCCCCGTGGCCGATGGCGCCTTCGATATGGTGACCGAGCTCTTTGCCCCCTTTAACGAGCGCGAATTTGCCCGCGTGCTGGCGCCAGAGGGCTCGCTCTATACCGTGGTGCCGGGTGCTCGGCATCTGTTTGGCCTCAAAGAGGTGCTCTACGACACGCCATATCTCAATGACGAGAAGCTGCCGAAGACCACCGAACTCGAGTTGGTCGGAACGCAGCGGGTGTTTGCGAACATTACGCTCCAGACCCAGGCTGACATCGAGGCGGTGTTCCAAATGACGCCGTACTACTACCGCACGCGCCCTGCCGATAAAGAGCGCCTGGCAAACCTGGACACCCTTCAAACCGACATCGACTTCATCATCGCCGAGTACCGTCACAGCTAACAACCTGCCAAAAAGGGACAGGTTTATTTTGGCAGGTGGGAACTGCGGACGATTTCCTGGACCGTCACGCGGCCCTTCCCAGCGCGGCGCGG
>DXZN01000057.1 GCA_019419645.1 Collinsella sp.
GGCTCGACCGACCAGGGTCAAAAGCGTCGCCGTCGCCGTCGCTCCCGCAAGCCGCGCCAGGACGGTGGTGAAGGCTCGACCCACACCTCGTCCGCACCGCAACCGCCTGCCGGCGAATAGCGCCCGTAAGCGGATGTAACCCGCCTGACCCCAGTGCCTCTGGGTATCATGGCTCTACACCGACAACCCTCCCTTCGCCTTCGCGTAGGGAGGGTTGTGTCATGAAGAGACATCTGAACGTATTGACTCGCTTGCAGGACGCAGGTGTCCTACCGTTTGCGGATGAATTGCTACCGCTTGCCGAGCGCGCGACATACGAGGCGCTCGAGGCGTTGTCGCCCACGCGATGCGCCGGCTGCGAGCGTTCCGGTGCGCTGATCTGCCAGGATTGTCTGGCATCGCTCGCACTCATCGATCCGTGCCATAGCTGCATCCGATGCGGTGCCCCGTTTGGGGATTTGCTGTGCACCGAGTGTTCGGTCGAGGGCACGTCTTCGGCAATGGCCGAGGCACTCGATCGCTGCCTGGCGTGTGCCGTCTACGCACATCCGCTGCCGCGCATCATCAAGGCGTACAAGGATGCGGGCGAGCGCCGTCTGGCACCGTATCTGGCGGAGCTACTCTACGACACCGCCTTGCATGCCCAGGTGGCAGTTCCCGATCGTTACGGCAGCGTGCTGTCCGGCGCCGACGCGGTGGTATTTGTGCCCGCGACTGCGGCGGCGTTTCGGCGGCGTGGATTCGACCATATGGAAGCAATCGCGCGCTCGTTTTGCGATCTTTCGGGCGTGTCGTTGCTGGACGCTCTCGTTAAGTACGGCCATGGCGACCAGCGTGAACTCGGTCGCGTCGAGCGCCGGGAACACGCTCGGGGCATGTACGAGACGGTCGAGGATGTGCGGGGCCGCCGCCTGCTGCTCATCGACGATGTCATTACCACGGGCGCAACCATGGCGGCGGCCTCGGCGGAGCTCAAGCGTGCCGGCGCCGCAGCAGTCGATGGCCTCGCTGTCGCACGCGTTTGGTAGGGGTGGTTTTGTGGCAGTGAAGATAGCGCGGCGTGACGAGCCGGCAAGCGAGCAACTGGCTGCCTCCGTAATCCTGACCGGCGCCTCGGCGCTGCGCATGATGCGCGCCGAGCGCCGACAAATGGGTTACATCAGCTGGAGGGACCTCGATCCCGATGAGGAGCGCCGTGTGCTGCACGCATCGTCTCCCTCGGCCGAGGACATCTATATCCCCGATTTGGTGCGGATCGGGGCCGTGAGTGGCGAGGTCCAAGAAGGCCTGTGCCTGCTGGTGGGGTCGGCGAAGCAGCGTCGCCGCATGCCTGGTGCAAGCTGGTCCGTTTGTTCTGCAGGCCTGCCGGCCGCCTCGATTTTGGAGGTGGAGCCGGGGGTGTACAGCTTGTCTCCCGAGGCCCTCTGTGCCGCCGTTGCGCGCGAAGTCGGCTGTATCCAGGCATTTGCCCTGGCCCAGGAGCTGTGCTCCAAGATTTCGCTGAGCGATCGCGGGCAGTATCTGCCCCCTTACAGCTTGCCCACCGTGAACAGGCTTGCAAAGGATAAGGACCAGCCGTCAGATGTGGGCTACTTTGAGGTCGAGCCAGTGCTGACGCCCGATCGCCTGGCAGAATACCTTGCGGCATGCAAGGGGAGCGCGGTCAAGCAGCTGCAGCGGCTGTGCCCCTATCTGTCGGAAAACCTGCGCTCACCCATGGAATGCATCATGCTTGCCATGTTTTCGCTTCCGTTTTCCTATGGCGGATTTGCCTGCGGTCCCTTTAAGACCGACCACAAGATCGAGTTCAACGACCGTGCGCAGGCGATCTCGGGGATGCCGTATGCGGTTTGCGATGCGTATCAGGAAGCAGCTCGGTTTGACCTGGAATACAACGGTGAGCAGGGCCATTCGTCTCGCGGCGGGCGCATTCACGATGAAAAACGCAATACGGGTTTGGCGTCCATGGGAATCGAGGTCGCGACGGCCAACAACGAGATGCTCTGCGACATGGAGGCGTTAGAGGCACTCGCGTGGCGCATATACCAACGCATGGGCAAACGATATCGCAACCGTGTTGACACTTGCAGAAGGAAACAAGAGGCGCTGTTTAACACGCTTCGGGCGTGTTTTGGGCTTAAACCTGCCTAACAATGCTCTGAAACAGGGGGTTGGATATATGCTCTGGCCAAAATATAGCAAATATGAGTACTGCTACAAATTCAGTAACAGCAAAATCAGGGATTTTGGGACTGGAAGATGGCGTAAATTAGAAAAATATTAAACAAATGTGGAATATCTTGGCATCAATCTGACGTTATAGAGCGTGAAAACTGCTTACAGAGCCAAAAATCCATGCCACTAATTTGGTAACAGTACTCATATTTGCTATTTTTTGGCCACGCGCCCCAAGACAGGTGCGTCGGGGCTCTCCATAGGGGAGCGACGGGCTCAATCAGAGCGCGTTTGGCCCGCTCCGACCTGCGAAATCTGTACTCGCGATGCGAATAAGTCCCTAACCTTAAACTATAGCTTGAACTTAGCTATAATGCGCTACGTTCCTGCCAGGCTGTGGTTGCGGATGGGCGAAATGCCCATCCTAGTCCAAGACAGACGCGGTCAAAGGGATCCACGTAAGCGACCGCGTGCGCGCGGCGCGATCATGGCGCGTCCTAGATGTAAGCCGCACCGTCCGTTCTACTTTCTTTGGGGCAATACCGCTTCGCGGGCGAGCGGGCCAGTCGTGAAGGTGGCTGCGGCCTCCCGAGCAAACGCCCCGGTGCGCAAGTGTGGGGTCAAATACCAGGTCAGCTGGTGGGAACAACCCGATATTCCGTGCAGGGCACGGATTGTATGCGACACAGAAGGCAGGGTAGTGGACATGGTGAGGGGCAGCTTGATGCATGCGGCTCGGTTAGGTGCTGGGGCCGCGGCGGTCATTGCCGTTTTGGGCCTGAGTGGATGCGCGTTCAATCCACTGTCCACGTTCACGACGCCCACGATCGACCAGATCGAGCGCGAGACCGTCACCCCCACAGTATCGGACGATGCCTTGGTCACGCCGGGAACCCTGACGGTCGCCCTCGATACGTCCGATGCCCCGCAAGCCATGCAGGATGCCGACGGAAACCTCACGGGCTACGCGGTCGACGCTGCCCGCGCCCTTGCAAGCCGTATGGGCCTCAAGGTTGCCTTTGTCGATGCGTCCTCGGCCGATTCCGTGCTCAGCGATAAAAAGGCCGACATCTTCATTGGCGACATCAAGTCTGCGGGCGGCGACATCAGCTCGCTTGGCACCTGTCTGTACGATGCCGCCGCCGTTTTTGCCAAGACCAGCGACGGAGAGTCCCCGAGCGTCTCAACCGACACGCTCAACACAGCCACCTTGGGCGTCCAGATGTCCTCCGCCTCGCAGGAGGCGCTCGCCAAGCAAAGCATCACCGCTAGTCAAAAGACCTTCTCCAACATCAATGAGTGCTTTGAGGCGCTCGAGTCGGGCGAGGTCGATTACGTGATCTGTGATTCCACGGCCGGTGGCTACCTTGCGCGTCTGATGGGCCAGATCTCCTATGTCGGCACGCTCGAGGCGCCCTCCACGCTTGGCGTCGCAGGCCTTAGCTCTAACGATGAGCTGTGCCGTGCCGTGAGCGATGCCCTCGATGGCATCACGGTCGACGGCACGCTCGAGGCAGTTCACTGCGTCTGGTACGGCCAGATGCCCTATGACCTTACCGTCAAGACCGTTTCGGGGGCCAATGTGCAGGCATCCGACTCCACGTCCAACGAGACCGAGTCCTCCGATGACGACACCTCCGATAACAACGCCCCCGATAACAACGGTGACAGCCCGTCGTCTAGCCAGGAGGGCACCATCACCGACGATGACATCAACAAGCTCAATGGCTAGTTATTGGTAGGGGTGGCGCCTGCCATACATTGAACGAGGCGCTTCTTCACGGTTTCAACACGCATAGCCGGGTCTCCCTAATAGGGGAGCCCGGCTTTTCTATTTTGGTAAAAACGGCAGGTAAAAGCTGATTTCCAGGAGAAAAACTAGCTTTGCCGACGCCTTCCTATAGCGCACTTTGCCACGGAAAAGTGTGAGACTTCGGTATGCGGTATCAAGCAGTCGTTATTCGGGTCTTTGGGAATTCGGGTGATTAAATGCACGGCAATGGGTACATAGCCAGTACAGTAAGTCCCCGAGGCAGATTGGAGCCACGTATGGATATCAAGGTTTCTGGACGCAAGACGACGGTAACCGATGCTCTGCGTGCGCATGTGGATGAGAAGATCGGCGAGGCGCTCAAGGTTTTCGATATCGAGCCCATGACGGTTGACGTTGTGCTTCGTTATGAGAAGAACCCCTCGAACCCCAACCCGGCAATCGTCGAGGTCACGGTTCGTGCCCGCGGCTCTGTGATTCGCGTTGCCGAGCACGGCTCAGATATGTATGCCGCCATCGATCTCTCCGCCGATAAGGTCACCCGCCAGCTGCGCAAGTTCAAGACCAAGGTCGTGGACAACCGCCAGGGCGGTGCCAGCGCCGCGGATGTCGCACCGGTCGAGCGCGTCGAGGATCTGGCCGACCTGCTGCTGCCCGAGGAGGACGACGACCTGCTCGTTCGCGAGAAGGTTATTGACGTCACCCCGATGACCGAGGAGCAGGCGCTGGTACAGACCGATCTGCTGGGCCACGACTTCTACGTGTTCGAGAACGCGACGACCGGCCTCATCAATGTGGTGTATCACCGTAAGAATGGTGGATATGGCATCATCAAGCCCCGCATCGAAACACTTGACGAGTAAAATACGTTAACTTGCATGAGTTAACGGTTGGCGGCCATCCCATGCGGGTGGCCGCCTTTTTTACGTAAGGAGTCGCTTTGATGGACAAGGCCGCATCTACCGGTCATTCGGACCGTTGCCGCATCGTCGTCGATACCTGCTGCGACTTTAGCCCCGAGGTCGCCGCGAACCTCGATGTCGATATCCTGGGTTTCCCCTTCATTATCGATGGCGAGGAGCGCACGGATGACATCTGGTCGAGCATGAGCCCTAAGGAGTTCTACGACCGCATGCGCGCCGGCGCCCGCGTGTCCACCTCGGCTGTGTCGCTCGGTCGCTATATCGAGTTCTTTACCGAGTGCGCCAAAGAGGGCACGCCCACGGTCTACCTGTGCTTTACCTCGGCGCTGTCATCGAGCTACAACTCCGCATGCCAGGCGGCAGATGCCGTGCGCTCCGAGTATCCCAACTTTGAGCTCTACGTGGTCGACAACGCCTTGCCCTGCGCGACCGGCGAGCTCTTGGCGCTCGAGGCCGTGCGCCAGCGCTCGGCGGGACTGACCGCCAAGCAGCTGGTCGACTGGGCAAACGAGGCCAAGACCTATGTCCACGGCTACTTTACGCTCGAGAGCTTTGACGCGCTGGCTGCCGGCGGCCGCATTCCGCCCGCGGCGGCACAGCTCACGGCAAAGCTCGACGTCAAACCCGAGCTGTCCTACGACCTGGCCGGCTCGCTGTCGCTGATCGGCGTCAATCGCGGTCGCAAGAAGGCGCTCAAGTCCATCCTCAAGTCGTTCCGCGAAAACTACGTGCCCGACCGCACCATGCCCATCGCCATCATGACGGCCGATGCCGACAAGGACGGCGACTGGCTCGAAGCCGCCATCCGCAAGGAGGAGGGCTGCGCCGACGTCACGATCATTCGCGGCTCCGTGGGCCCCACCATCGGCTCGCACGTGGGCCCCGGCATGGTGGCCTGCGCGTTTTGGGGTAAGAACCGCGCCGACAAGGCGTCGCTTTCCGACCGCATCGCCCGCCGTGTGCGCGGCCAGTAGGCAAGCACTACGACCACAGGCGCCCCGCAGCTCAAGCTCCGGCGCTGAGTATTCAACCTGGTAACAACACCCAACCCAAAAGGAAAGGTTTCATGGCAAACAAGCTCTCCGTCGCATTTATCGGCACCGGAATCATGGGTGCCCCCATCGCCGGCCACATTCTGGACGCTGGCTATCCCGTCACGGTCAACAACCGCACCAAGTCCAAGGCCGCAGCGCTCGTTGAGCGCGGTGCCGTCTGGGCCGATACACCGGCAGATGCCGCGGCGAACGCCGACGTCGTCTTTACCATGGTGGGTTATCCCTCCGAGGTCGAGGAGCTCTACCTGGCGGGCGACGGCCTGCTCGCGTGCACTAAGCCCGGCGCGGTCCTGATCGACCTCACCACGAGCTCGCCCGAGCTGGCGCGCGACATTGCCGAGGCCGCCCAGGTTTCCGGCCGCATGGCGTTTGACTGTCCCGTCACCGGCGGCGAGTCGGGCGCTATCGCCGGCACGCTCACGGCTATCGTGGGCGCTACCGAAAACGACATCGCCCCGGTCCGCGACATCCTTTCCACCTTTGCGGCAAACATCTGCTGCTTCGATGGCGCCGGCAAGGGTCAGGCTGCCAAGCTCGCCAACCAGGTGTCGCTGGGCGCCTGCATGGTCGGCATGGCAGACGCCATGGCATTTGCCGAGCTGAGCGGCCTCGATCTGGAGAAGACCCGTCAGATGATTCTGGGCGGCACCGGTAAGTCCGGCGCCATGGAGAGCCTGGCGCCCAAGGCGCTCGACGGCGATTACAAGCCCGGCTTTATGGTCGAGCACTTCATTAAGGACCTGCGCTTGGCGCTCGCCTATGCCGACGACCGCGAGCTTGCGCTGCCCGGCGCCGACGTGGCATTTACGCTTTACGACATGCTCGACGCCATCGGTGGCGCCAAGCTGGGCACCCAGGCCATCACGGTCCTCTATAAGGAGGAGGCCGATGCCATCGCCGCCGGTCTGGACTGGTCGCAGTATCGTCCCGAGGAGCACGGTGCTCACGAGGACGGCTGCGGTTGCGGCGAACATGGCGACGACCACGAGTGCGGTTGTGGCCACAACCACGGCGAGGACCACGAGTGCTGCGGCGGTCACGGTCACGATGACGGCCACGAGTGCTGCTGCGGCCATCATCACGGGGAGTAGCGCCCATGAGCTGGACGTTCGTGGCGCTCGCGCTGGTGCTCTTTATCTTTGCGATCTACATTGGTTTTTTGTGCGGCCAGTGGGCTTGCGAAAAGCGCGTGATCACCAAGCGCGACTACTGGATTGCCAACTTTGTAGGAGCGGCGGCAGTCGTCCTACTGACTTGGGTGTTTTCGCTGTTCCCGCTGGTGCAGTTTGCGCCGATCGGCTGGCTCGGCGGTTTTATCGCCGGTCTTAAGATGAGCTTTGGCGAGTCCGTCGGTCCGTGGCGCAAGCACGACGAGGTCTTTAACGTCAGCAAGGCCCATCGCGCCGCCGCCGACGCGGGCGACGCCGAGGAGCGCCGCCGTGCGCGTCGCAATGGCGCGGCCGACCGACAGCTCATCTCGGTCACCGATGACAGCAAGGGTGCTGGCAAGCACGCTAAGAAATAGTAAGAAGAGGTAACTATGGCAGAAAACAAAGACGAACAGCTCACCGACGAGGAGCTGGCACAGCTTCAGCTGGCAGAGGAGAACGAGAACGCCGTCGACCGCCTGGTCCAGGAGCTCGGCTGTCCCACGCGCCGCATCCGCCAGTTTGCTGCCCGCGTGCTGCACCTGCTTGCCGAGCGCGATCCGCAGCGCGTCGTGCCCTGCGTGCCTGCGCTGATCGAGGCGCTCGACCGCCCCGAGGCTCAGACCCGCTGGGAGGCCCTCGATGCCCTGACGGCGCTCGCCACCACCTGCCCCGAGCAGCTGGGCGATGCCTTTGAGGGCGCCGAGACCGCGCTGTTCGACGAGATCTCCTCCACGCTGCGCTACGCTGCCTTCCGCCTGCTGTGCGTATGGGGGGCCACGGGCGTCGAGCGTTCGCGCGAGGCTTGGCCCATCCTGGACGAGGCCATCCAGTGCTACCACGGCGACCTCGAGTATCGCGATATGCTCGGTTGCCTGTACGAGTTTGGCCAGGGCGAGATCGACGCCGAGGTCGCCGAGAAGCTTGCGCTGCGCCTTAAGTTCGATGCCGAGAACGGCAAGGGCAGCTATCTCAAGGCCCGTTCGAGCGAGATTTGCGAAATGCTTGTTAAACGCTTTGACCTTGATCTCTCCAAAAAGAAGAAGCGTGCTAGCGTTAAAAAATCTGACGCCGCCGAAGACGAGGAGTAACAGATTATGGCGCACGATGTAGTCCTGATTCCCGGTGACGGTATCGGTCCCGAGATTACGCAGGCCATGCGCCGCGTGGTCGAGGCCACCGGTGTCCAGATCAATTGGAATGTCCAGGAGGCCGGTGCCGGCGTCATGGACGAGTTTGGCACGCCACTGCCCCAGCACGTGCTCGATGCGGTCGCCGAGACCAAGGTTGCCATCAAGGGTCCCATCACCACGCCGGTCGGTACGGGTTTCCGCAGCGTCAACGTGGCCCTGCGCAAGCACTTCGACCTGTATGCCTGCGTGCGCCCCTGCCTGTCGCAGCCGGGCGACGGCTCGCGCTTCCGCGACGTCGACCTGATCATCGTGCGCGAGAACACCGAGGACCTCTACGCCGGCATCGAGTTCGATGAGGGCGCTGCCGAGGTCGAGGAGCTCTCGCAGCTCGTCGAGCGCTCGGGCCAGAAGACCTTCGCCGCGGATTCCGCCATCTCGATCAAGCCCATCTCCATCGCCAAGAGCCGCCGCATTGTGGAGTATGCCTTTGAGTATGCCCGCCGCTGCGGCCGCAAAAAGGTGACGGCCGTGCATAAGGCCAACATCATGAAGGCGACCGATGGCCTGTTCCTGCGCGTTGCGCGCGAGGTGGCCGCCAACTATCCCGATATCGAGTTCAACGATAAGATTGTCGATGCCACCTGCATGGGCCTGGTCCAGAACCCCAACGACTTCGATGTCCTGGTGCTGCCCAACCTGTACGGTGACATCGTGAGCGACCTGTGCGCCGGTCTGGTAGGTGGACTGGGTATGGCTCCGGGTTCCAACATCGGTGCCGACTGCGCCATCTTCGAGGCGACGCACGGCTCCGCGCCCGATATCGCTGGCCAGGATATCGCCAACCCCACGGCCGAGATTCTGTCTGCGGCTATGATGCTCGATCACCTGGGCGAGAACGACGCGGCCAATCGCATTCGCGCCGCCGTTTCTGCCACGCTCGACGAGGGTGAGCAGGTTACCGGCGACGTGCGTCGTGCCCAGACCGGCTCCGTCGAGGGCGCCGTGGGCACGCAGGCCTTTGCCGATGCCGTTATCGCGCACCTGGCCTAAGACATGCAGGCTGCAAACGCCTAAATAGTACTTAAGTGTTTGCGTATAACCTAAGAATCAATACGCCCGGCACTCTGTCGGGCGTATTCTATTGCGGACTATGTTTCCTAACAAGGAGTAACCGATATGGGTCTGATTCAAAAGAAGGACGAGAAGGACGAGATCGACGGCATCCAGATCATCGAGCGCGGCGAAGGCCCCGACGGTGACGAGGACGAGAAGATCGATCTGGTCGCCGGTACGTCTGCCGAGCACATTGCCGCCGGCACGACGGCCGAGGAGGAGGACGCCCGACTGGAGGCTCAGATTGCCGCGGATGCCGCTGACGAGAATCTGATGCCCGAGGCCCAGGATGAGGACGACGATATTCTGGGTTCCGATGAAGACGACCGCGCATCCAAGCACAAGAAGACGATGATTGCCGCCTTCGTGGTTGCAGTCGTGATCGCTGCTGTGGTCGGCTTCTTTATCGGCAACGGTGGTTTTGGCGGCAAGGGCGTCGGCTCGGCGACCCTCACCGAGGACCAGCTCGATTCGACCGTGGCAAGCTACAGCTACAACGGCAAGAAGAGCGACATCACCGCGCGCGAGGCCATTGAGAGCCAGTACAGCCTCGACACCGTCAAGGATGGCGATGGCAACTACACCGCTCCCTCTGCCGACGTCATCCTGTCCTACGTGCGCAACAAGATCCTGCTCGACGCTGCCGAGGACGAGGGCATCACCGTCTCTTCTAAGGAGATGAAGAAGTACGCCGAGGATTCCATCGGCACTTCGGACTACAAGACCATGGCCACGCAGTATGGCGTGTCCAAGGACCAGGCCAAGCAGATCGTCCGTCAGTCCGCGACGCTGCAGAAGCTCTACAAGAAGAAGGTGGGCGATAGCTCCGCAAGCATGCCGACCGCCCCGACCGAGCCTGCTGACGGCAACGAGGAGACCGCGAGCAAGGACTACGCCGATTACATCATCAAACTTGCCGGCGACGAGTGGGATAGCGAAAAGGGCACCTGGAAGGACGCCGATAGCACCTACGCTAAGGCCTTCGCTGACGATGCCTTTACGGCTGATAGCGCTACCTACAAGCAGGCCATGACCGCCTATTACACCGCCTACCAGCAGTACTCTTCGCAGGCTTCGAGCGCCAGCTCCAAGTGGACCGAGTATGCTAACGGCCTCTACGCCAAAGCTAACATCAGCATCTACGGCCTGTTTGCGTAAAGAGTCGCACGGCTCATCGAGCATCTAGCCGATAGACAGCAGAAAGTCCGCCAGTACGGAAGTCGTTCTGGCGGACTTTTTGCGTTGAGGGCGTGATTGGCGGCTTAATTATGGCTATTCATCTTTAAGTCCAAAAAGGCTATCGGCTTCATCGTCGGATATATATTCCAGTACATCGCCCGGTTGGCAGTCGAGTGCCCGACATATCGCGTCAAGAGTTGAAAAACGTATGGCAGAAACCTTTCCCGTCTTAATGCGTGACATATTGACCTGGGAGATGCCCACGCGTTCCGCAAGCTCTTTGGATGAGATCTTGCGTTCGGCGAGCATGCGGTCAAGCCGCAGAATAATCATGGATTCCCCCTAGAGCAACTCGTCATCTTGTTCTTGCAGGATATACCCGTAGCGGAAGATACTGGCAATCAGGCAAATAATCAGGCCTGCAAAGAGCATGGAGGGCTCGAATAACTGGCCGACGAACGCATCCGTAAAGCTGCCGCCAAATCCTGAGAGTATCATTCCCGTGATTACGGCACCAAGAAGCCTCACGGCAACGCCGCCGATAAGGAATAAATGTCCTACTCGACGAAGTGTCTGGTTACATTCAAGGTCAAAGGGCCTGCCTTCCTTTTCAATGTTGAAGAAAAGCCTGCGCACGCTTATCGCGATGGTAAGCGCGAGGCATGTCATCAAGAGGCTCCCTATGGCAGTGTGGCCATCGTGTGCGACGAGCATAAGTGGGGCCTGCGCATCGGTACCGACGATAGCAAGGCATGGCCCTTCGCCGGCTTGAAGTTCTACGGATTGGAGACACGAGCCTTGGGAGAGGCCAGGCAATATGAGTAGAAGGTCAATCGCAATGACTGCGAGGAGTCCCAGAGCGAGCGCGGTGGTAATGCAGACCGTGGCCCATTTGCAGATGCGAGCGAGCTTCCTCAGTTTGGCTACCGTCTGTTCGCGGCCGATGGTTTCATTCGATATAGACGCGTTTCGATGGACCATAACCCCTCCAATCGGCGTTTTGGATGATATTTGTATCATATCAGAATTAATGATAAACGATAAATAATTACGGAAACTGAGTAAGTAATGATTGAAAACGATTAACGTGAGCTATTGGCTCATTTATGGATGCGGGAGTTTGGCGCGCGGGGGATGAGGACAAATGTCAAAACTTCTCTTGATCGCGCAAGCGCTCCATTGTGTTTCCCTAATTCATCTGGGAAAACGACTGCAAACGATTGCAAGTAACCGGTGAACGGTCGAAAACTACCGTTCACCGATAATCTCAAAACTGGTTCTAACTGGTATTAAGTCAAAAAGACCAATTCACATATCTTCACAATGACCTGCAATTTTTCTACACGCTATTTTTAGCCGCCCTGCGTTGTTTGGGGGTGCGGACGATTTCTTGGACCGCGCCTAGGCGTATCCAAGCTTCCTG
>DXZN01000058.1 GCA_019419645.1 Collinsella sp.
GGTGGTTTAAAGCTGGCCGCTGCGCGGCCAGCAGACTAAAGTCTTGAAAACGAAAGGCCCCGGCTCGCGATGGAGCCGGGGCCAAAGGCGCAGCATATGCAGTTGATGCTGAGCATGGACGGCTCGTTAGTAATGGCCGTTCGCGCTCCACCCTACCCGCGGTGACGGGCGCGGCTGTACGGCGTATCCACCATGGGCAGATCCGGACGCAGCTTGCCGTCAAACGCGCGGTAGGCATTCTGCACGGCGGGCGCCGTGGGGATCGTTGCAATCTCGCCGATGCCCTTGCCACCATATGCCACGGGCAGCAGCTCGTCCTTCTCCACGTAGATGGCGTGGATATCCGGAATCTCGGGCGCACGGAACAGCCCGAGCGTGCCGTACCTTGCCTGGGGTACGCAGTCCTTGAGCGGCCAATCCTCGGTAAGCGCATAGCCCATACCCATGAGCACGCCGCCTTCGATCTGACCCTGGATGGAGATGGGATTGACCACCTTGCCGGAATCGTGCGCGGCATAGACCTCGCTCACGCGGCCGTCATCATCCAAAATGACCACATGCGTGGCAAAGCCGTAGCAGATGTGGCTCTTGGGGTTGGGAACGTCGGCGCCCAGCTTGTCGGTCGGCTCCAGGTACACGTAGCCAAACTCGCATCCCTCGAGCGCCTTGATGGCGGCCGTGGGATCCTGAGGATGCATGCCCTGGCCGGCGACGAGTTCCTGCGTGCGCAGCTGATAGGCGCGACCGTCGTCGTACTCGATCTTGACGCCGTCGCCATGCGCACTCACGGGAGTATCGGGTGCAGGCTTGCCGGCCTCGATGTCAAGCATGGCATCGCGCAGCAGGAAGGCGGCACCGCGCACAGCCTCGCCAGTCACGACCGTCTGACGCGAGCCAGACGTGGTGCCGGAGTCGGGAGCGTTCTCGGTAGAGCACTCGCCGTTAGCGATGCAGCTCAGCGGCAGACCGCACGCCTCGGCAACGTCCTGCAAAAAGACGGTGTTGCAGCCCTGGCCGATGTCGGACGTGGCGGCATAGACCACGGCCACGCCGTCCTCGACGCGAATCTTGCAGCGGCCGGCATCGGGCAGGCCCACACCCACGCCGGCGTTCTTCATGGCGCAGGCGATACCGGCGTGCCCGGGATGCGCATAATAGGCGTCCTTGACCTCGAGCAGCGTCTCCTTCAGCGCCGTGGAGCAATCGGCGATCTGGCCGTTGGGCAAAACCTCGCCCGGCTCGATGGCGTTACGGTAGCGGATCTCCCACGGGTCCAGGCCGACCTTCTCTGCCAGCAAGTCGATCAAGCTCTCGAGCGCAAACTCGGACTGACAGACGCCAAAGCCGCGGTACGCGCCGGCGGGCGGGTTGTTGGTGTAGTAGCCAAAACCGCGAATGTCGGTGTTCTGGTACTTGTAGGGGCCAACGGCATGCGTGCAGGCGCGCTCGAGCACCGGGCCGCACAGCGACGCGTAGGCGCCGGTGTCAAAGTTGATCTCGCAGTCCAGGCCGGTAAAGTTGCCCTCGGCGTCGCAGCCCAGCGTAAAGGTGCCGTCCATGGCATGACGCTTGGGATGGAACGCAAGCGACTCAGCGCGCGTGAGCTTGCACTTCACAGGACGCTGGAGCTTATAGGCAGCAAGCGCGGCCAGGTGTTGGATGGACACGTCCTCCTTGCCGCCAAAGCCACCACCCACGAGCATGGTCTCGACGACCACGCGCTCGGGCTCGTTGTCCCAGCCAAACATGTGGGCACACTCTTTGCGCGTGTCGTAGGCACCCTGGTCGGTCGACTGCACCTTGACGCCGTTCTTGTACGGGAAGGCAACGGCGCACTCGGGCTCCAAGAAGGCATGCTCGGTAAAGGGCGTGGTAAAGCGCTGCGTCACGGTGAACGCGCTCTCTGCCAGCGCCTTGGCGGCGTCGCCGCGCGTCACGTGACGGCTCTGGCACACGTTGTCCTTGAGCTCCACCGTGTTGCCAAAGGCAAAGAAACTGTCGTGCAGGCGCGGGGCGTCGGCAGCCCTGGCCTCGACAATGTTACGCACGGGCTCCAGCGGCTCGTAATCGATCTTTACGAGCTTCTTGGCCTTCTCGAGCGTCGCCTCGTCCTCGGCAACCACCAGCACAATGGCATCGCCCACGCAGCGGGTGATATCGCCCGCCGCGATCATGACGTCCCAATCCTGGATAAGGTGGCCGACCTGGTTGACCGGCACATCCTCGGCGCGCAGGATGCCCACCACACCGGGCAGGGCCTCGGCCTTGGAGGTGTCGATGGAAAGCACACGGGCGCGCGGATACTTTGAGCGCACGGCGCTGGCATAGGCCAGGTCCGGCTGATCGAGCTCGTCGATGTCATCGGGGTACTTGCCCTCGCCGAGCACCTTCTTGCGCACGTCGATACGGAAGGCGCGCTTGCCCACGCCGTAGTCGTCGCCGCGCTCCAGGTCCTCGTCGATCTGCTTTTCGCCGCGGAGCACCGCAGCGGCCAGCGAAATGCCCTCAATAATCTTCTTGTAGCCGGTGCAGCGGCAGACGTTGCCGCGGATGGCGTACTTGATCTGCTCCTCGGTGGGCTCGGGGTCCTCGGCGATCAGCGCCGCGCCTGCCATGACCATACCGGGGATGCAAAAACCGCACTGCACGGCGCCCACGGCGCCAAAGGCGTACACAAAGGCCTCGCGCACGTCCTCGGGCAGGCCCTCGACGGTCACGATGTTGCGGCCGGCGGCAAGGGCGGTGGTCAGCACGCACGCCTTGACGGCCGCGCCGTCTACATGGATGGCGCAGGTACCGCAGGCACCCTCGGAGCAGCCGTCCTTAGCGGAATGGATGTGCAGGTCGTCGCGCAAGTAGCGGAGCAGCGGCTTGTTCTGAGTCGTCGTGCGCTCGACGCCGTTAACGGTAAAAGTGAATTCCTGTGCCATGGTGATTCCCTTCTACACGCCGGCGGCGATGCCGGTGCGGTCGTGGATGGCGCCATGCGGGCAAACGACGGCGCACATGCCGCACGACAGGCAGTCCGCGCCGTCGATATGGGCGCAGTTGTCCTCAATGCGGATAGCGCCGGCGGGGCACTTTTTGGCGCACATGCCGCAACCGATGCAGCTCGTGTCGCAGATCTTGCGCGCAATGGCGCCCTTATCGGTATTGTTGCAGCGCACCAGGATGTTCTGATAGCCGGGAACGAAGGCAATTACACGCTGCGGGCACGCCATGCCGCACAGGCCACAGCCCGTGCACTTGGAGCGATCCACGCGGGCGATGCCATCGACCAGCGCAATGGCACCGTGGGGGCAGGCCGTGACGCAGGCGCCACAGCCAATGCAGCCTTCGCTGCAGCGGGCGTCGCCGCCTGCGGAGGCGCAACCGCTTCCGCAGGCAACGTAGGCCACGTTATGTTGAATGGATTTGGCCATAAGAGACTCGCCTATTTCTTAAGAAGGTACGAATAGTTGTCGCGCACGGCCCTGATGGTCAGGCGGACGGCCTCGGGCAGACCGGTGTTGACGGCATCGACCGAGACGGTGCGGACCGTGCCGGCGACGCGGACTTTAAAGTGGTCCTCGTCCACAGCCAGGAAGCCCTCGTTCTCGGAGTTCTCCATGTCCTGCTCGCTCCAGAACAGGGTGAGCTTGTCCTTATAGGGACGACCCTCCTGGTAGGGGCAGAACACGGCGCAGTTGCCGCACTCGTTGCACATGCCGTCGACATGTACCACCTGATGCTTGGCCAGGCCCGGCACCTTAATTGCCACGTTGGCGCGGTTGGGGCACACGTCGCAGCAGACCTCGCACACCGAGCCGCAGCCCAGGCAGCGGGTCTTGGTGCAGTTGCGCTTGTCGCGGCATAGCGACCCCTTGCGCTCGTAGCAGGTGTCCTCGCGACCGGCCTGCTCGTTGCAGTCGGCGTACTTGTTAAAGTCCACGCCGGCAATGGCACGGGCGACCTCGGCGGCGTCGGCGATAGCCTCGACCACGGTGGCAGGACCGCGGCGGCAGTCACCGGCAGCCCAGACGCCCTCGACGCCGGTGGAGGTGGCGGCAAGGCGGCCGCGACGGTCGTGCTCGACGCCCGCGGCATCGTACAGGCTGGCATCGATGCCCTCGCCCACGGCGCAAATCACCGTGGTGGCGGAAAGCTCGACGGTCTCGCCCGTGGCGACGGGGCTGCGACGACCGCTTGCATCCGGCTCGCCAAGCTCCATAACGTCGCAGGTCAGCACGGCGCCGTTGAGTACCTTGGGCGCCAGCAGCTCGCAGAACTCAACGCCGTCAGCAAGAGCAAGATCGAGCTCTTCCTCGTCGGCGGGCATTTGCTTCTTGGTGCGGCGATACACCAGGCGCACGTTCTTCACGCCAGCCAGGCGCTTGGCCACGCGGGCCGCGTCCATGGCGGTGTTGCCGGCGCCGATGACCACGACGTCCTCGCCCAGCTCGAGTTTCTCGCCCTTCTTGGCGGCCTCGAGGAACTCCAGCACGTCGAGCTCGGCGCCCTCGCCCAAGCCCGCAGAGCCGGGCATCCAGGCACCGGTGGCCACGACCACGTCGGTAAAGCCCTGGGCCTTGAGCTCGTCAATGGACTCCACGCGGGCGTTAAGCTGAACCTTGGCGCCAAAGGCCAGGCAGAGCTCGGCATCGTGGGAGATATCGTCGCTGGCGATACGGAACTCGGGGATCACGTGACGGACCACGCCGCCGAGCGAATCGCGGGCCTCGAAGATAGTGACGGGCACGCCGGCGCGCGTCAGGAAGAACGCCGTCGCCAGGCCGGCCGGGCCGCCGCCGATAACGGCAACGTTGCGCTCGGCGTCGTTGGCAATGGCCTGGGCGCGCAGCTTGGGCAGCACGGCGGTCATGGCCTCGCGGGCGGCCTTGAGCTTGCTGGCGCGAATCTGGGCGCCCTCGGGCTCGTAGAATGCACGCTCGCAGGCACGGCCGCAGGGATGCGGGCAGATGGTACCGGTAATGAACGGCAGGGCGTTGCGCTCGATGATGATGTTGAGCGCGTCCTCGTAGCGGCCCTCGTCAACAGCCGCCAGATAGG
Source organism: Collinsella sp. (assembly GCA_019419645.1). Lineage (GTDB taxonomy): Bacteria > Actinomycetota > Coriobacteriia > Coriobacteriales > Coriobacteriaceae > Collinsella. Next base: position 5,050 of record DXZN01000058.1, read on the forward strand.
CAGGGATATCCTGCTGGATGGGGCAGCTCGTACGGCACGGCGTGGTAAAGCAGTCGGAAAGCGGGCTCTTGCCAGCGACCTTGCGGTCGGGCAGCGGACGCAGCGGCTTCTTGTAGAGCGGGTTGGTGAGTGAGTCGGTCTGGATCGCGGTCACGGCCTCGAGAGAGACGCCCGCGAACGGCTTGCCGTCCAGATCGCCAAACTCGCCGGCCATCTGGCTAAAGCGCTCGTAGCCACCGGGCTTGAGCACGTCGGTCGCCAGGGTAACGGGCCAAATACCGGCATCATACAGGGCGCGGATGTTGTAGACCGTGGCACCACCGGAGTAGCTGATGCGCAGCTTGCCGTCAAACTGCTCGGTAATGCGGCGGGCGGCCTCGATGGTCAGTGAGAACAGCGAACGGCCGGACATGTACATCTCGGTGGAAGGCAGCTCGTTCCTCGTCACGTCGACGGGGAACGTGTTGGTCAGCTTGACGCCAAACTCCAGGCCGCGCTCGGCGCACAGGGCAATCAGGCGCTCGAACATGGGCACGGCGTCGGCCCACTGCAGGTCCTCGCGGAAGTGCGTATCATCAAAGACGATGTAGTCAAAGCCCAGCTCGTTCAGACGCTGGCGGGCAAACTCATAGCCCAGCAGCGTGGGGTTGCACTTGATGTAGGTGTTGAGGCCCTTCTCGGTGATGAGGTAGGTCGCGATGCGCTCGATCTCGGCGGGCGGGCAGCCATGCAGCGTGGACTCGGTGATGGAGTTGGACACGCGCGCCGGAATGGACTCGACAAACGCGGCGTCGACATGCTCAAACTTATCCAGGTTGGCGAGTGCCCAGGCACGGCACTCGTTCCAGACGTCGGAGCCGCTGGCATCCTTCATGCCCTCGATGTAGGCGTCGACCTTGGGACTCTTAATGCCCTCCAGGTCATAGCCCACCGACATGTTGAAGACAAAGCCGTCCGGGCTGCCCAGACCGTACTCGCGAGCGATCAGGTGGCAGGCAAACCATGCCTTCACGTACTCGGCAAAGGCCTGCGGAACCTCGAGCTCGGTCGACCATTCGCAGTTGTAGCACTCGTCCTGAGCCACGATGCAGGGCTTGTTGACGCACTTGGAGAGCTCCTCGCCGTCCATAACCTGGACGGTCTTGAGCTCAAAGAAGCGGGAACCAGCCACATAGGATGCCACGATGTTCTGGGCAAGCTGCGTATTGGGACCGGCGGCCGGGCCAAACGGAGTCTCGATGCGCTCGTCAAAAATGGGAAGCGCGCCCTCCTGGTTGGCCGTGACCATCTTGCGCACGCCAAAGATGGCGTCCTGGGTCTTGTGCTCCTCGATGATCCAGTTCATCAGCTGCGAAAACGGGATCGGCCTCATGATGTCGCTCATAGTGAGCTCCTCTCTGTAACGCCCGGCGAGACCGCGCGGCGGGCGCAAATACGGTGTAGCGCTAGCACAGCGCCGGCGACCCCGCGGAGGCCGCCTATGCGCGCGTCGGATGCGGCGAAACATCTGACGCGCGCGAATCTACTTGTGAATTAGTAGGTGCGACCGTTGAGCGTGCTCCAGAGCTTCTTGGACTCAGCCATGGTCCACGCGTTGATCTTGTCCTCATCAATGCCAACGAACTCGCGATCCTTGTACAGGACGCGGCCGTTGATGATGGTGGTGCGGCAGTTTTTGCCCATCATGCCAAAGAGCATGTGGCCGTCGATATTCTCCTCGCTCAGCGGCGTAAAGGGCTTGTAGTCCATAACGATGACATCGGCGGCAGCGCCGGCCTCGAGCACGCCGAGCTTGCGATCGAAGTACTTGCTCGCCATCTTGGCGTTGTTCTCGAACAGCATCGTCATGGCCTCGCACCAGCCCACGTTGGGCATAGCGGCGTTGTGGCGCTGAATGATCAGGAAAACCTTAAGGCTCTCGAGCATATCGTGGGTGTAGGCGTCGGTGCCCATGCACACGGGGATACCGCGGCGGAAGAACTCGAGCACGGGGGCGCAGCCCACGGCGTTGCCCATATTGGATTCGGGGTTGTTGACGAGCCAGGTACCGGACTCCTTGACGATATCCATCTCGGCGGGCGTCACGTGGATGCAGTGGCCGAGCATGGTGTCGGGACCCAGCAGGTTGTGCTGCAGCAGGCGCTCGACGGGACTGATGCCACCGCGGTTGAGGCGGGAGTCCCACACGTCATTCATGCCCTCGCACACATGGATGTGGAAGCCGGTCAGGCCGTTGTTGGCCTCGGCCATCTTGTCCATGGTCTCGTCCGACAGCGTAAAGGTGGCGTGACCGCCAAACATGGCGGCGATCATGTGGTTGTCGTTATCGCGACGCTCCTTGGCGGCCCACTGGGCAAATTCGGCGTTCTCGGCAATGGCCTGGTCGCATTTTTCCTGGCCGCGGCGATCGGAGACCTCGTAGCACAGGCACGAACGCATGCCCAGCTCCTGAGCTGCATCCTTAATGGTAAAGAGGCTTCCCGGGATTTCGCAGAAGCTCGCATGATGATCGAAGATCGTGGTGACGCCATCGCGGATGGAGTCAAGAATCGTGGCATAGGCGCTGGCCTTGGTGCCGTCGAGCGTCAGGTTGTCATCGATCTTCCACCACTGCTGCTCAAGATTCTCCAGGAAGTTGGTGGGGTTGCAGCCCTTAATGGCAAGGCCGCGGGCCAGACCCGAGTAGATGTGGGTGTGGCAATTGATGAGTCCGGGCATGATGAGGTTGCCCTGGGCGTCGACGTACTCGGCATCCGGGTACTTGGCCTTGAGCTCGCACTCGGGACCTACTTCGACGATCGTATCTCCGTCAATGGCGACCGCGCCGTTGGGAATGAACGGGGTCTGAGCGTTGCGGGTAAAAACGGAACCGTTAGCGACCAGAAGCATGAATGCTCCCTTCAACATCAGGGGCGGGGTTTGACACCTCTGACATGGCGGAGTGCGAAGCGCCGGCCTACACCGGAAACGGGCCCTCTCCCGTCAACGCTTCACCAAAGGGACAAACCCTTTGAAGTGCGGCTTGGCGCCGCATGACGTCGGCGGACGAGGCGATGCGCCCGCCGACGAATAGCACCGAATTGGTTACTTCTTACTCTCGGGCAAGACCAGATCCACGGCAGCGTCCTTGGCAGCATCGATGTGCTGAGCCACGACCGGCGTCTGCGGAAGGATCAGGTTAAGGACAATGGCCATAATGGCGGTGGGGGTTACGGCATTGGAGCCGATGACGGTGGATACCCAGGCGGGCATACCCTCGCCGGCAAGGCAACCGCTGGCCATCCAGATACCCAGGCCAAAGACGACGGAGGTACCGACGATGGTGGTAGTGCGCTGCGTGAGGCCCTCGCGGGTGAACATGCGCACGCCGTTCATGGTGATGGTGCCAAAGACGCCGACGGTCGCGCCGCCGATGACGGGCTGCGGGATAGCGGAAAGGACGGCAGAGAGCTGCGGGAACAGACCGGCGATGGCAAAGACGGCCGCGATGATCACAAAGACCCACTTGTTGACGACCTTGTTGGAGCAGATGATGCCCACGTTCTGGCCAAGGGCGCTGGTGGGAAGACCGCCCAGCAGGCCGCCGACCATAGAAGTGAGGCCCTGGGACACGATAGCGCCGGAGAGCTCGCGCTCGGTGGGCATACGGTCGATGGAGCCCAGGCAGGCGGCGGAGACGTCACCGATAACCTGGATGGCAACCATGGGGAACACGACGGCGAGGGTAATGCAGACCTCGGGATCAAACTCGAGCGCGTAGGGCATGAGCTTGGGAAGGGCGAAGACCTGAGCGGTGGCGACGCTGGAGAAGTCGATCATGCCGAAGGGGATGGAGACGATCATGCCAACGATCATGCCAAAGAACACGGAGCCCAGCTTGAGCGTGCCCTTGCCAAAGTTGGCGAGCGCAAAGACCACGGCGAAGGTGATAAGAGCGACGCACCAGGCCTGCGGGGTGCCCCACAGCGGCGTGCCCATGCCGCCGGCCATGTACTTGACGGCCGTGGGATACAGCGAAACGCCGATGGAGAAGATGACCGTACCGGTCACGACGGGCGGGAACAGCCACTTAATCTTGCTGTAGGCCAGACCAAAGAGGACCGCGACGGCACCGCCGACAATCTCGCCGCCCAGCAGCGCACCAAAGCTAAAGCCCGAGGCACCCATGGCCTGCAGGGCCGGCAGGAACGCGAACGAGACGCCCATGACGATGGGCAGGCCGCCGCCGATGCGGCGGAAGGGAGCGAAGGCCTGAAGGGCCGTGTCGATTGCCGAAAGAATGAGCGCAACCTGAATGATGTCGGTGCTCTGCTGGCTATTAAAGCCGTAGACGCCGGCCATGATGACCGCCGGGGTAATGATACCGGCAAACGAAGCCAGTACGTGCTGAAGGGCACACGGGATCATTTCCTTAACGGGAGGCATGCCTTCACGAGTGAACAGGGCTTCAGTGCCGTTCGTAACCGTCTCCTGGGTCATTTGACCACCAATCCTCGAAATAGTTGTTTCGCATCTAACGCTCTATTGTGACGCAGTGCGGGGTTGAGGTTGTGCCTTCGTTGCATATCGTATTAAAGATGATTCTCATTCTCAATAATAATTTTTTGTTATCAGACTATTCTTCAGCTGAGATAATGCATTTCCGCAGGTCAGGAAAGTGTCTGGTCAAAATAGCATCTAACTTTTCTTTTGGTCAACCGTTTACCGCCAAAATCATACCGTTCGTCTGCATTACGTCATGTACCTGCGGATATACGAGATGATGAGCAGCGTGTTACCATGAGAAAAAATTGTTATGAAACTTCCGCTTTCACCCAAAGGAGTTGCCCGTGAACGAGACCGTACGTCGCTTTTTGCCGATGGTCGATTTCCTGGAGCAGATACTCGGCAAAAACAGCGAGATCGTGCTGCACGATTTCTCGGATCCCGACCACGCCATCGTCGATATTCGCAACGGCATCGTGAGCGGCCGTAAGGTCGGCGGTCCCGCCACCGATCTGGCGCTCAAGATCATGCACGACCCAAAGTATCGCGACCTGCCGTTTATTACGGGCTATGAGGGGCGCGGTGCCGGTGGCAAGACGTTGGAGTCAGCGACGTACTTTATCCGCGAGGATAAAGAGATCGTCGGCATGCTCTGCGTCAACACCGATCTCTCGACCGTGCGCTCCATCAACGCCATGGCACAGCAGCTCATGGCCTGCTTCGACGCGGCGCCGACGCGCACGGAGCCCGCCCCTATCGAGGTCGAAAGCCTTTCGGAGTCCACCCAGGAGCTCATCGACCGCAGCATTGCCGAGTTGCTGAGCGCGCGCGGGCTGGATGTAGCGTCGCTTGGCCAGAGCGACCGCGTGGACGTCATTCGCCACCTCAACGGCAACGGCGTGTTTATGCTCAAGGGCGCCGTGGCCTGCGCCGCCACCGCGCTGGGCATCTCGGAGCCCAGCGTCTACCGCTACCTGCAAAAAGTTCGCAAGGAGGGCTAAACGTGATCCCTTGGGGACGAAGGGAAACGGATCATTTTTGTCGCATCGCTTGACAAAAGACCCTGCAGCTCGCACGCGCTGCAGGGTCTTTTTGCATGTCATGTGTAGTTGTTACCAACACCTTAGAGAGCGGCGACAACCTCGATCTCGACCAGACCGCCAGCCGGAAGGGCGGCAACCTGGAAAGCGCTGCGCGCGGGGAACGGGGCCTCAAACTTGGAGGCGTAGATCTCGTTCACGGCGGCGAAGTCGGCGATGTCGGCCAGGTAGACCGTGGTCTTGACGACATCGGCAAACGTGGCGCAGGCAGCGGTCAGCAGAGCCTCGACGTTGGCGAGGGACTGCTTGGCCTGGGCCTCGACACCCTCGGGCAGCTTGCCGGTCGCGGGATCGATGCCCAGCTGGCCGGACAGAAACACCATGTTGCCAGTCTGGATACCGGGGGAATACGGGCCGATGGCTGCGGGTGCGTTATCGGAAGACACGACGGTCTTGCTCATGTTTTTCTCCTTACAAGTAAAAGGGAACGGGAGCGCGGCGTTCACACCGGGAGGCACAGTTCGGTCTGAACACCGCGCTTGATTGGGATAGTACTCAAGGTTTCCGCGCGATGCAAGATTATTATCACGTTGCGAGAATATTTTATCGCCCAACGGTTTCCCCGGACCGCTGAACGGTTCTCATGTGAAGCAGCCAGTCCAAGCTGCTGAAGACTTTATCCCGCTTAGAGCACGGGCATCGCCTGCCGCGACGGCACCACTATACTTTTGAGTATCTGAGCATTTTGAAAGGCAGGATATGACCGCAACCGCCAGTCGAACCACCAACCGCAGACCCGAACTCTTGGCCCCCGCCGGAGGCCCGGAGCCCTTTGCCGCCGCGCTCGCCGCCGGGGCAGACGCTATCTACTGCGGCATGGGCAGCTTCAACGCACGCCGCAAGGCCACCAACTTTACCGACGAGGCCTTTGAGCAGGCCTGCCGCGCCGCGCATCTGGCCGGCTCGCGCGTCTACGTCACGGTCAACATCGTCATCAAGGAATCCGAGATGAGCGATGCGCTGCAGCTCATCCATCGCTGCTCCACGCTGGGCGCCGACGCCTTCATCATCCAGGACTGGGGCCTGTTCTTTGAGGTCAAGCGCACGATGCCCGGCATCGAGACGCATATCTCGACCCAGGCGAACATCCACGACGACCGCGGAACCCTTTGGTGCCGCGAGCAGGGCGCCGACCGCGTGACCCTCTCGCGCGAGCTTTCCATCGACGAGATTGCCGCCATTCACGATGCCTGTCTCTTATACACATCTCCGA
>DXZN01000059.1 GCA_019419645.1 Collinsella sp.
CAGGGATGATGAGCATAGCTGTAGTGTCCACAACCTGAATGGCGGCCTGAATCACGTTGGCAAAGCTGTTGTTGAGCGCCTCGGAGACGGTGTCGACGTCGTTGGTGAAAAAGCTCATGATGTCGCCCGAGCGCGTGCTGTCAAAATAACTGAGCGGCAGCGTCTGGATGTGCGCGAACAGGTCGCGACGAATATCGGACACCACGCGTTGGGCCGCGCGCACCATGATCTGTGAGTAGCCCAGGGCCGAGAGCACGCCCGCGGCGTAGATGGCAGCAGTAAAGATAACCTGCCTGGCGAGCAATTCCTCACCGCCCGTTGCCAAACCGTTGACGATGGGGCGCACCATGTAGGTACCGGCAAGGCTTGCGATGGCGGCCACAGAGGCAAGCACACCCACTGCGAGCAGCGAGAACTTGGCATGCCCCATGTAGGAGAGCAGGCGGCGGAGCGTCTGCGTCAGATTGGCGGGACGGGCCTGAGCGGATGTCTTAGGCATGTTGCTCGCCTCCTTCCGTGGCTTGAAGTGATCCGCTGGGGCCAGACGAAGACGGGGCATTTGCGCCGTCTGCGACGCCCGCACCCCCCGCAAACTCCATCTGCGAGGCATAGATCTCCTGGTAGATGCTATCGCCCGCCAGCAGCTCCTCATGCGTGCCCACGCCGTGGACACGTCCGTCGTCCAGCACAATAATGCGATCGGCATCCATGACGCTCGCAATGCGCTGCGCAATGACAATCACCGTCGTATTGGGAATCTGAGCGATATGCTCACAAATCTTGGCGTCGGTCGCCATATCGACCGCGCTGGTCGAATCGTCAAAGATGAGCACACGCGGATGCTTGAGCAATGTACGCGCGATGCACAGGCGCTGCTTCTGCCCGCCCGAGACACCGGCACCACCCTGGCCCAGATAGCCGTCAAGGCCGCCGATGCGATCCAGGAACTCGTCCACGCACGCCGCGCGGCAAGCCGCGAGGAGCTCATCGTCCGACGCCTGCGGATTGCCCCACTGCAGGTTCTCGCGCACGGTACCCGTAAACAGCACGTTCTTTTGCAGCACGATACCCACGGTGTCGCGCAGGGCAACCAGGTCGCAATCGCGCACATCGCGCCCGCCCACGAGTACGGCGCCTTCGGTGGCGTCGTACAGGCGCGCGATTAGCTGCGCAAGCGAACTCTTGCCCGAGCCCGTGCCGCCGAGCACGCCCACCGTGGAGCCCGCCTCAATGCAAAGGTCAATATGCTCGAGCACATCCTCGGCAGCATCCGCGCGGTACTTAAACGACACGTCGCGAAACTCGATGCTTCCGTCGGCCACCCCGTGCACAGCAGCAGTAGCGTCGGGCGCCTGGATAAGCGAATGCTCGTCGAGCACCCGCGAGATGCGTTCCACGCTGGCAAGTGCACGGGTGAGCAGCAAAAAACACGTTGGAAATCATCATGAGCGAGTTCATGATCAGCAGCACATAGCTCATAAAGCCCGTGAGCGAGCCCACACCGAGCTCGCCGGCAAGAATCATGCGCCCGCCGATCCACAGAATGGAAAGCGCCGCCACGTACATCGACAGCTGAAACACTGGCAGGTTGAGCACGGCGTTGCCAAAGGTCTTCGTCGCCGTGCGCGCGAGCTCGGTATTGACGGCATCGAACTTGGCCTCCTCGTGCTCGGCGCGCACGTACGCCTTGACGGCGCGCACGGCGGTGAGGTCCTCCTGCACCACACCGTTGAGATGGTCCATCGAGGTCTGCAGCTGGCGGTAGAGCGGACTGACGCGATAGGTGATAACGCCCAGCACGATCGCCAGCACCGGCAGGATGATCGCGAAAACGGTGGCGAGCGGACGCGACAGCACCAGCGCATAGACCAAGCCGACGATGAGCGTCACGGGACCGCGCACCATGGGGCGAAAGCCATTGCCGATGGCGTTTTGAATCACGGTGATGTCGGTGGTCATGCGAGTGACAAGCGAGCTGGCGTCGTAGTTGTCCAGATTGCCAAAAGCGAGCGTCTGGATCTTGCGATACTCGGCCTCGCGCAGGTTAGCGCCCAGCCCCGAGGCGACGCGAGCAGACGTGCGTGCATAGCCCAAGCCAAGTACCAGCGAACATGCGGCGCATACCAGCATATACGCGCCCTGCAACAGCATGTAGTTGATGTCGCCCGCGGGCACGCCCACGTCGATGATATTTGCCATGATGACCGGGATAAACAGCTCGAGCGCCGTCTCGGCCGTCACAAAGAACACGCCGATAATGGCATCGCGGCGGTATGCCCCCAGATAGGAAAACAGAATCTTGAGATTGCGCACGCAGGTTCATCCCCCATCAAACGTTGTTCGCAAACCCACGTATTATGGCGCGCCATGCGGCGGTGTCAAGTGTTCCGAAATCGATTTCTGCAAGGCTAGTGCAGGCGCCATGCTCACATGGCGCACGTCCGTATTCAATTAGAAATAAACGCGAGCGTGACTTTTTCACCCCACTGCCGACACAAACCTTGACTCTACAATCGTTGTAGGGTTTTCACTACACTGGTAGCAAAACAAACCCAGCCAGAAAGCCCCGCCCATGGAACACGACCTTACACGCGGCAATGTCCTCAAGACCATCGCGGTCTTTGCCCTGCCTTATATGCTCTCCTACTTTTTGCAGATGCTCTACGGCATGGCCGACCTGTACATGATGGGGCAGTTTAGCGGCGCTGCCGGCATCACCGCTGTGGGCAACGGCGCGCAGACACTCTATATCATTACCGTGACGCTCGTGGGTCTGGCCATGGGAACGACGGTCATCGTCGGCCACGCCGTGGGCTCGCGCCGCTTCGATCGCGCCGAGACCGCCATCGGCAACACCATCACGCTGTTTATGGGTGTCTCGGTGGTGCTGGCCGCTGCCTTGCTCGCACTGTGCCCGCAGATCGTGGCGCTCATTGGCACGCCGGCCGAGGCGGTCGAAGGCACCGCCGCCTACCTGCGCATTTGCTTTATCGGCATTCCCTTTATCGCCGCGTACAACATCCTCTCGGCCATCTTTCGCGGGCTGGGCGATTCGCGCTCGCCCATGTACGTGATCGGCGTGGCGTGCATCATCAACATCGCGCTCGATTTTCTGTTTATCGGCCACATGGGGCTCGGCCCCGTGGGCGCAGCGCTCGGCACGGTGACCGCGCAGACGGCCAGCGTTGCCCTCGCGCTCGTGTGGCTCAAGAGCCGTCGCACAAACATCCACGTTAAGCGCAGCGACCTGCGCCCCCAGCCCGAGGTGCTCGGCAGCATTCTTAAAATCGGCGTGCCCGTGGCTGTGCAGGACGGCTGCATCCAGGTGGCGTTTATGTTCATCACCGTCATCGCCAACCACCGTGGGCTAGTCGACGCCGCCGCCGTGGGCCTAGTCGAGAAGATGATCAGCTTTTTGTTTATCGTGCCGAGTTCCATGGGCGCTACCGTCAGCGCGCTCACGGCGCAAAACGCCGGCGCGGGCAAGGGCGACCGCGCGCGTCAGGTGCTCAAGGATGCCATGACCATCTCGGTGGTGTACGGCTGCCTGATCACGGTGCTGATGTGGCTGGTAGCGCCGGCGTTTATCGGCTTTTTTGCCAAGGACCCCGCGGTGGTCGCGGCCGGTACCGGCTATATGCACAGCTATATTTTTGACGCGATTTTTGCCGGCATCCACATTTGCTTTAGTGGCTTTTTCGCTGCGTATGGCAAGAGCTACATCGGCTTTGCTCACAACGTGCTGGCGGTGGCGCTCATTCGCGTGCCCGGCGCCTGGCTGCTGTCGAACGCCTATTCCGACACGCTGTTTCCCATGGGTATCGCCTCGCCGTGCGGATCGATTTTGTCGGCAGTCATCTGTGTTATCGCGTTTACCGTGCTCAACCGGCGCGGGGCTTTTGACAAGCTGGTGGCGTAGCGAGGCGACGCATGCCTAGCACCTCTCCCCTGTTTTTACCGAAAGGAGCGGTCCTGTGACCGACATGCCAAGCGAACACACCGAAGGCCTGCTCCGCATTGGCGAGGTGGCGCGCCTGCTCAATTTGAGCGTGGGCACACTGCGCCATTACGAACAGATGGGGCTGTTGGAGCCGGCATATGTCGATCCGGCGAGTGGGTACCGCTACTACGGATCGCGGCAGCTCTCCACCCTCAACACCATCGGCAACCTGCGCGTTCTCGACCTGCCGCTGGCCCAGATTCGCGAGTTTGTCACTACGCGCGATATGGATTTGATGCAACGGCAACTGACCAAGCAACAGGAGTTAATTGAGCACAGGCGGCGTGAGTTGGAGCGCATGTCGCGCAAGATTGACCAGCGGCTTGCCTTGCTTCGTGGCGCTTTGAATACTGATCTCGACACCATTAGCGAAATCGAGGAACCCGAGCTTCGCTGCGCCGCGCTGCACGAGCGCGTCAATCCCACCGACGCCTATTCGCTGGGATGGCATATCCGCCAGCTTCAGCAGGGACAGCACGAAACCTTTGCCTATCTTGGTAATCTGGGTGTGGGTATCGCGCCCGAACGCCTGGCCGCCGGAGACTTTGATGGCTACGACGAGGTCTTTCTGCTGCTCGATGACACCGATGATTACCTGGGCGATGTTGAGACACGACCTGCCGCGCGCTGCCTGACCATAAGCTTCCGCGGCACGCACGGACAAGCGGGCCCACGCTATAAGCAGCTGCTCGGCTATATGCGCGAGCACAACCTGACGCCCGCCGGTCCGTCGCGCGAGATCGCCCTGATCGACGACATCATCAGCGATGATCCGGCAACCTACGTGACGCAGATCACGGTGCCCGTTGCCCCGTCCAAATAAAATCCGCCCGAAAGGCATCATGCTTTCCGGGCGGATCTTCAATTTGGCTATCGATGCGCTAAGCCTGGGGCACCTGACCAGTCGCCAGGATCTGCTCGAGTGCGTCCTCGTCCAGCACGGGTACGCCCAGTTGCTCGGCCTTGGTGAGCTTGGAGCCCGCTTTGGGGCCGGCGACCAGATAGCTCGTCTTCTTTGACACGCTGCCCGAAACCTTGGCGCCGAGCACCTTGAGCGCCGCGCCCGCCTCGTCGCGCGTGCGGTTGACGAGCGTGCCGGTGAGCACGAAGGTCAGACCCGCAAGCGGCTGTGCGTCGGCGAGCTCGCCCGCCACGCCGGCGTCGGCTGCGGCCTGCGCGTGCGCGGCACCCAGGTCGACCTCGAGTGACAGACCCGCCTGGCGCAGACGCTCCAGCACGGCAAGGTTCTCGGGCACGGCCAGGAACTGCTTGACGCTCGCCGCAATCTTGGGACCGATGCCCTCGCACTCGGCAATATCCTCTTCGCTTGCCAAGATAAGCTTGTCAATCGACAGGAATCGCTCGGCGATGACCTCGCCCACGCTCTTGCCCACATGGCGGATGCCCAGGGCAAACAGCACGCGACCGAGCGGCTGGCTCTTGGACTTGTTGAGCTCGGCGATGATTTTCTCGGCCGTCTTGAGGCCTACCGGAATGGGATCGCCCTTCTTGACGCCCTTTTTGCTGTTGGAGCTGGCATAGGTGCGGCCCGTGTCCAGGCCTGCGATGTCGTCGACCGTGAGCTGGTAGAAGTCCGCAACATCGTGGATCAGGCCGGCGGCGATCATCTTGTCGACGATCTCGTCGCCTAGGCCATCGACGTCCATACAGCCGCGGCTCACCCAGTGGAGCAGGCGCTCCTTGAGCTGCGCGGGGCAGTCGATGGACACGCAGCGGTAGGCCACCTCGCCATCCTCGTGAACCACGGGGCTGCCGCACACGGGGCAAACCTCGGGCATGTGCCAGTCAACCGAATCGGCCGGGCGCTTGTCGAGCACCGGACCCACAACCTCGGGGATCACGTCGCCCGCCTTGTGCACGATGATGGTATCGCCCTCGCGCACGTTTTTGCGGCGGATCTCGTCGATGTTGTGCAGCGTGGCGCGCGCGATGGTGGAGCCGGCGACCGTCACCGGGTCGAACTCGGCGACCGGCGTGAGCACACCAGTGCGGCCCACCTGGATGCGAATCTCGCGCAGGATGGTCTGCTTTTCCTCGGGCGGGAACTTAAAGGCAATGGCCCAGCGCGGTGCGCGGGCGGTAAAGCCCAAGTCGAGCTGCTGCTGGAAGCTGTCGACCTTTACGACCACGCCGTCGATGTCGTAGTCCAAGTCGCCGCGATGCTCGAGGGCCTGGGCGCAGAACTCGTGGACCTCGGCCGGCGTGGCGCAGCGGGCCACGTTGGGGTTGACGCTAAAACCGGCGCTGCGCAGCCAGTCGAGAAATTCGCGCTGGCTGTGGACGTGCAGCGGATCGGTATCGGCGATGGCGTAGATAAAGGTGGCCAAGTCGCGACGCGCCGTGACCTTGGGGTCTTTTTGGCGCAGGGATCCTGCAGCGGCGTTGCGCGGGTTGGCAAAGGGGTCACGGCCCTCGGCATCGGCCTCTTCATTCAGACGAACAAAGCTGCCCTTAGGCATGTAGACCTCGCCGCGTACTTCGATGGTACGCTCGCGGTCGGCGCCCATATGAGCGAGCGCCGGCTCGGACAGGTGCATGGGCACGTCCTTGATGGTGCGCACATTAAGCGACACGTCCTCGCCCGTGGTGCCGTCGCCGCGCGTTGCCGCGCGCACGAAGGTTCCGTTTTGGTAGGTCAGGGCCACGCCCAGACCGTCAATCTTAAGCTCGCAGGTATAGGTGACGCTGCCGGCACCGAGCGCATCCTCGGTGCGCTGGAGCCATGCGTCGAGCTCGTCCAGATCCATGGCATCGTCCATGGAATACATGCGCGCCATGTGGGTGACCGGCGTAAACTGCTCGCTCACATAGCCGCCCACGCGCTGAGTATAGCTGTCGGGTGTTACCAAATCGGGGTAGGTCGCCTCGATCTGCTGGAGCTCAACGAGCATTTTGTCGAAGGCGGCGTCCGTGATCTCGGGTGCGTCGAGCATGTAGTAGCGGTACGCGTGGTAATCGAGCTCGTGGCGCAGCTCGGCCGCGCGCGCCGCCGCCTGGGCACGGGCGTCGGTCGGTGCGGCGGCATCCGCGCTCGCGGGCGTTTCGGTATCGATGTCCACACCGTCACCAAACAGGCTCGATTGCTCCATAGCGGCACTCCTTCGCTCGATTTCAAACGGATACAAGAGTACCACCGGTCACCATGGCGCCGAATAACCCTTTCGAACCGCACCGAATCGGCAGCCGCCAGACCGGAGTGGATCGCGCGATCAACTCATGCCCTTGCCATTTCTAAATGATCCGTTTCCCCGTCCCCAACGGATCAATAAGAAAAGAGGGGACTGTCCCGCGTTGGCGGGACAGTCCCCTCTGGCTTCGATATGTGCAATACGGTTCGTTAGAAACCCTGACCGTTGCCCTGACCCTGACCCTGCTGGCCAAGCAGCTCCTCCAGATACTGGCGCAGCTGCTCGTCGGTAATACCGCCGTTGCCGGTATCGGTCGCGCTGTCGTTCTGCTGCTGGTTCTGCAGCTCCTCGTCGGAGCCCAGCTCAACCGTGACCTTCTTCTCTTCCTTGCCGCGCATGAGCGTGATCTCGACCTTCTCGCCCACCTCGTGGCTGCGCAGCGCGATGATCAGGCCGTCGGCGCTCGAAATCTCATCGTCGCCCAGCTTGGTGATGACGTCGCCCTCCTGAATGCCGGCCTTGGCGGCAGGACCATCCTCAACGACGCTCGCCACATACGCGCCGCTATCGGTGCTCAACTTGTTGGTGCGGGCGTTAAGCGCATTGACGCTCGAAAGCGTAGCGCCCATGTACGGATGCACCGGCGTCTTACCGTCGATGATCTGGTCGGCAATGTTCTTGGCGTAGTTAACCGGAATGGCAAAACCCACGCCCGAGCTGGAGCCCGAGTAGCTCTCGATAAGCGAGTTGATACCCACAAGCTCGCCATTGTCGTTGACGAGCGCGCCGCCGGAGTTGCCCGGATTGATGGCGGCATCGGTCTGGATCATGTTGGCATAGATGGTGTTGCCGCCGGTAGAGCTCATGGCCGTGGAGCGATACAGCGCCGAGACGATACCGGTGGAGACAGACTGTTCGTTGCCGAAGGGCGAGCCGATCGCCATGACCCACTCGCCCACGTTGAGCTTGGAGGAATCACCGATCTCAATCGGCGTGAGCTTGGAGGCGTCGGCGTCCTTGAGCTTGATGACGGCCAGGTCGCTCGAAGCGTCGTTGCCCACGAACTCGGCCTCGTAGGTGGTGCCGTCGTCCATGGTCACCACGTACTGGTCATAGCCATCGACCACGTGGTTGTTGGTGAGGATATGGCCCTCGGTATCGAGCACCACGCCCGAACCGACGCTGCCCGAGTTGTCCGACTCGTCGGCAGACTGCGAAAGCGAGCCATTCTGGCTGCCGCTCGACGTGGCGGTGATGGAAACGACGGAGGGCAGGGCCTTGGCAGAAACGGCCTCGGCCAGCGTAGTGTCCTCGGAATCGATGGTGATCTTTTGCGTCGATGAACCCGAAGCACCCGCCGTCACGGCATTCTTGCCACCGCCGATATCGAGCGTGCCGCTCATAATGAGTGCAATGACCAGCAGGGCGCCGCAGGCACAGCCGGCAAGCGCCGTAATGAAGATCGGCAGCTTTTTGGTCTTGGTCTTGACCACCGTGTGCTTGTTTACAACCTGCTGGCCGCCCAGCGGCTTGCCGGTCTGCGTATCGTAGGCCTGCACGTAGGGAATGTTGCCGTCGGCAGGCGTCGACTCCACCTGCACGCGCGGCTGCTGCTGGGTCTCGCCGGCGTTGCCCGCATCCTGGGGACGCTGGGAATCGTACTCGCTCATAGCTGCGATCCTTTCGTCAAATAACCAAAGGCCCGCCAAACATGTGGCGGGCCATCATTGTTCACGTTGAGTTGTACCCCAATATGCGGGCGTACGTGTACGAGAACGCAATCTTTTAGGAAGGCTTAAGTTCTGCTGCAAACTCGAAAGAAACCCGCACCTGCGTCAAAACCACCACAAAGGTGCCTGTCCCCTTTGTGGTGGAAATCTAGTCCTTAAACAGATAGCCCACGCCGCGGACGGTGGTGATGTGTGCCGCGATCTGCGGGCCCACCTTGGAGCGGATGCGTCGGATGTGCACGTCGACGGTGCGCGTGCCGCCGCAGTACTCAAAGCCCCACACGCGGTGCAGCAGCACCTCGCGGCTGTAGGCGCGGTTGGGGTGCGTCGCCAAAAAGCTCAGCAGCGAGTACTCCATCAGCGTCAGGTCGATGGGCTCGTTATCGAGCGTCACCTGGTAGGTAGCCAGGTTGATCTCGAGGTTATCGATGTTGAGCACATCGTCGGCGGTGACGGTCTCCTCCTCGCCCATCAGGCGCTGCGCGCGAGCCTTGAGCTCGTTGGGCGTCGCCGTGGGGCATACAAAGTCGGCATGCGCGTGATTCGGCAGGCGCAGGGTGCCGAGCGCCTCGTCGTCGACGATCACCAGCATGGGAACGCCGCCGCGGTCGTCAAGCCACTTGGCAATCTGATCGATGCGGTCGCTGCGGATGCCATCGGAATCGAGAATCAGCAGGTCAAAGTCGTGCGCCGCAGTTGGCGAATCAGGGGTTGCCAGGCTCACCTCGACACCCAGGGTAGTCGTCAAGCTGCGGGCAAACTCGTGGAAGCGCGTCGTGCGCGCCATGAACAGGGCACTCTTTTCGGACATATCGGCCTCCAAAGAAATGAGCTCAATCGTACTGGAACAAGCCAGCGCGATTAGGAGTTCGCCAGGTAGTGCTTGATCTCCCACTCGGTGATCGTAGACTCAAACTTATGCCACTCGTCGCGCTTCTTTTTGAGGAAGAAGCTGTGGATGTGCTCGCCGAGAGCATCCTTCATAAACTGCGAGTCCTCAAACACGTCGAGCGCCTCTTTGAGCGAGCGCGGCAGCGGCGCGTAGCCGGCCTCGACCATCTGACGGTCGGTAAGCTTGAGCGTCTCGGCCGTGGCCTCGGGCGGGAGTTCCAGCTTGCGCTCGATGCCGTCCAGACCAGCCGCCAGCGTGACGGCGTTGACCAGGTACGGGTTGGCCATGGGGTCGGGACTGCGCAGCTCGATGCGCGTGGACAGCGGCTTGCCGGGCTTGTAGACCGGGATACGGACCATACTCGCGCGGTTGCGCAGGCCCCACGTGGCGTACTGCGGCACGGAGTCGCCACCCGTGGTGATGCGCTTGTACGAGTTGACCGTGGGGTTGGTGATGGCGCTGATCTCGCGGGCATGCGCCAGAATACCGGCCATATAGTGCTTGGCGATTTCGGAGAGGTGGTACTTCTCGTCGTCCTCGCCCCAAAAGACGTTGTTGCCGTCGTGGTCGAACAGCGACTGATGCAAAAACATGGCGCTGCCGTCCTCGCCCGCCAACGGCTTGGGCATAAAGGAAGCGTGGCAACCGCTCTCGTAGGCCTGCTGCTTAATGATGAGTTTGGCCGTAGTGATGGCGTCGGACATACTCAAGGCCTCGGCATGGCGCAAGCTCATGCCGTGCTGCGAGCGGCCGGCGGCGTGGAAGGTGTACTCCACGGGCACGGACATCTTCTCGAGCGTGAGGACCGTGTTGCGGCGCAGGTCGCGCGCGGCATCGCTCACCGAAAGATCGAAGTAGCCCACGTTGTCGAGCGGCTCGGGCGTGTGCTCGTCGGGGAAGTAGTAATACTCCAGCTCGGCACCAACGTTGAGTAGGTAGCCGGCCTTCTCGGCCTTGTGGAACATGCGGCGCAGGGCATCGCGCGGGTCGCCGGCGAAGGGCTTGCAATCGGGGGTGCATACGTCGCAGAACACACGGGCGACGCCGTTGTGGCTCGGACGCCACGGCAAAATCTGGAAGGTCGAGGCATCAGGGAACGCCAGCATGTCGGCTTCCTCGGGCGTGGCAAAGCCCTCGATGGCCGAGCCGTCAAAGCCAATGCCCTCCTCAAAAGCGACCTCGAGGTCCTCGGGGCTAATAGCAAAGTTTTTGAGGCGGCCGAGAATGTCGACAAACCACAGACGCACAAAGCGGATATCACGCTGTTCTACGGAGCGGAGTACGTAATCGATGTTCTGCTGGTTCATGTCGCTCCCCTTTCTTTCGGGCGGGTTTCGACTGGTCTATATCGCAGATACTATCGCAGAAAAATGTTTCCGCAGGGTTAAAGCGTATCAAGCGCTCAAAAAACGTGCGCGCAGGCGGGTGCCAAGCACGAACAGACCGACTCGGACGGGCGGCTAGCGTGAGGTCGAAGCGCGGTGTTCGATGTGGCCGGGGATCTCGATGTGCTTGGGAGCCAGCCTTGCGGCCTCGCCCACCGTAGTGGTAACGACGTCGATGCGCTCGGACAGGCGCTCGACCACGCGCTCGGCAATGGTGAGGGTGTCCTGCGCGGCCGTGGTTACACCGCCAAAGAGCACGTGGTTCCAGGGATAGTCGTCAAACGTTGCGATCTTGAGACC
>DXZN01000006.1:0-587 GCA_019419645.1 Collinsella sp.
AAACATATGCGTGGTGGTGCAGAGGAGCACGCGGCCGCCAGTGCGCATGAGCTCAAGACCCAGCGTCTTCAGCAACGTCGACTTGCCGCCGCTGCCGATAATCGCGGTAATGCCCGGCTCGATCCTGAGCGCCGAGACAAGATTGCCGCTAACCGTTTCCATCTGTTCACCGCCGTATAATACTGTGATAATAAATAATCATCAGAGTAGCGGTCGAACCGCTTTTGCTCTGCTCAAACCGTAGCACAGGGAGGTGCCCCGGGAATGCTCGTTTATGTTCGCGGCGCCGGCGATATCGCCACGGGCGTCGCCGCTCGCTTGGTGCGCTCCGGCGTGTCGGTCGTTATGGCCGATATCGCGGTTCCCACGTGCATCCGTCGCACAATCTGTTTTTGCGAGGCCATTCGCCTGGGCGAGGTCGAGGTCGAAGGCATTCGCGCTCGCTTGGCACAGACGCCGGCTGAGGCGCTTGCAATTACCGAGGCTGGAGACGTCGCCGTTGTGGTGGACCCTCAGGCCAAGATGCTCGACGAACTGAAGCCCGCTGCTGTGGTCGACGCGATTCTGGCCAAGCGCAATCTGGGCAC
>DXZN01000006.1:597-31943 GCA_019419645.1 Collinsella sp.
TCTGGGCACCACGCGCGACATGGCGCCTGCCGTCATCGCTGTGGGGCCGGGCTTTACCGCGCCGGTTGACTGCGACGCCGTGGTCGAGACCATGCGCGGGCATTTTCTCGGCCGTGTCATTACCCAAGGTTCGCCCCAGCCCAACACGGGCGTGCCGGGCATTATCGCCGGCTATGGCAAGGAACGTGTTATCCACAGCCCCGCCGCCGGCGTGTTTCGGTCCGACCGCGCAATCGGCGACATCGTGAGCGCCGGAGACGTGATTGGCTACGCGGGCGATACGCCCATGTGCACGCAGATCGATGGCTGTCTGCGCGGGCTTTTGGCGAACGGCGTGCAGGTGACTGAGGGCTTTAAATGCGCCGATGTCGACCCGCGCGGCGATGCCAGCTATATCAACTACATTTCGGACAAAGCGACGTCGGTCGGCGGCGGCGTGCTCGAGGCACTCGCTATGCTCACCGATGTCTTTAGAGGATAGAAGGCGGCAATGGAAAAGCTCGATGTTGTGAATGCGGCGCTTGCCGCCCTGCGTGCTGGCGAGACGTGCGAGCTGGTGGTCGTGGCCGGTACGGCGGGGTCGTCCCCGCGCGGTGTGGGCGCCTGGATGGCCGTCTTTGCCGATGGCAGCCAGGCGGGCACTATCGGCGGCGGCAAGATTGAGCTCTTTGCGCTGGATGAGGCGCGCGAGCTCCTGAGCGCGGGACAGTCGCGTCTGGTCCGCTACACCATGGGCGGCGAGAACTCCGATACCGGCATGATCTGCGGCGGAGCCATCTGCCTGTGCTATCTGCGCCTGGATGTATCGCAGGCGCCGTTGTTCCAGTCGGTTGCCGACATCTTGGCCTATCGGCGCATCGGCGACTTCGTCATCGACTTTGAGCCGTTTATCGCGAGCGTGCTCGAGGGCGATGTGGCCGAGTACCATGGCGAGGAATCGCGCCGCACCATTGCGGGCTGCCCCGGGCTTTCGCTGGTGGAGGAGGGGAGTAAGGTCACCTACACCAACGCCGCCTCCGAGATTCCCACGGCGCACATCGAGACGCTCTGCCCCGAGGGCCTGACCTATATCTTTGGCTGCGGCCACGTGGGCGCTGCGACGGCTCGCGTGCTCACGGCGGCGGCCTTTGCCGTCGTGGCTTGCGACGACCGCCCCGGCACGCTGACCCCCGATTGGGTGCCCGGTGTCTACGACCGTCGTCTGGTCGACTACAAGAGCCTGAGCAAGCAGTGCCCCATCGGCCCGCGCGACCTGGTGGTCGTCGCCACGGCGGGTCCCAAGTCCGATATCGATGTGGTGATTCAGGCCATGCGCGCCAAACCCGCCTATCTGGGCTGCTTGGGCTCGCGCCGCAAGACCGCCTTTGTGCGCGCCCGCCTGGAGCAGGAGGGCTTTACGCAGGAGCAGATCGACGAGCTGCACCTGCCGATTGGTGTCGCCATCGAGGCCGAGGACCCCGAGGAGATCGCCATCTCCATCGCCGCCGAGATGATCCACCTGCGTCGCACCAAACTCGTCCCCCGCAAGCGCTAGTCGCATCCCAAATGAGCTGCCCCAGCCCTCTGCCGCATGCGGGTCAAAATGCTACCTGTGCCATATGCCCTATAATGTCCGACCGTTGAGCGGCATGGGGCCGCTGCCTAGGGTATGGGAGGCGCAAATGGCAGAGTCGGCAGCAGGGGATGCCCTGTTCGAGCGTACGGGAAAAGTTTCGTTTGTGCAGGTATTACCCCATGCACTGCAGCATGTGCTGGCGGCATTCGCGGGTATCGTCACGCCCGCCATCATTATCGCGTCGGTCTGTGGCTTTACCCCTCAGGAGGAGGCCGCCGTCATCCAGGCGTCGCTCGTCCTCTCGGCGCTTGACATTTTCCTTCAACAGTTTCCCATAAAAGGTGTCGTCGGTTCGGGCCTGCCCATTGTGATGGGTGCGAGCTTTACCTTCGTGCCGGCGCTCAAGGCAGTCGGTCTTGAGCTTGGTTTTGAGGCCGTACTGGGCGCCCAGGTAATCGGCGGCGCGCTCGTCGCGCTCTTCGGCCTACTGTTTAGGCGCGTGAGTTTTCTATTTCCGGCCCCGGTGCTTGGCACCGTCATCTTTGTCATTGGCCTGTCGCTATGCCCAGTGGCAGTTGCCTCCATGGCGGGCGGGGAGGGCGCAGCCGATTTTGGCAGTGTCACCAACTGGGCCGTCGCACTTGTGACGTTCGTCGTCACCTTTATGGCTGGCAACTACGGCAAGGGCGCGCTTAGGCTGGGCAGCATCCTGGCTGGTATCTGCGCGGGCTTTGTTTTGGCTGCGGTGTTGGGCATGGTCGATTTCTCGGCCATCGCGACCGCCAGCTGGTTCGCCCCGCCGGCCCTGGGCGCCCATCGCCTGGTGTTCGACCCGGCCGCGTGCGCCGTTGTGGGCGTTGTCGCCATTGTCAACGCAGTACAGGTCATGGGCGAGTTTGCCGCCGTGTCGTCCGCTGCGCTCGATACCCCTGCGACCGATAGCCAGATCTCGGGTGGCCTGATCGCCAACGGCCTGGTCGGTATGCTGTCAGGCTTTTTTGGCGGCGTCCCCACGGCAACCTTTGGCCAGAATGTGGGCATTATCGCCGAGAACAAGGTCGTCAACCGCATGGTCTTTACGCTTGCGGCTGCCATCCTGCTCATCGCGGGCCTGCTGCCCAAGTGTGCGGCGGTGCTCACGTCTATTCCGCAGCCGGTCATCGGTGGCGCCACGATTGGCGTGTTCGCGACCATCGGTATGAACGGTGTGGTCATGTTTGCCCGCCACGGCCTGTCTCAGCGCGATACCACGCTCATGGGTCTCTCTATCGCCTTTGGCACGGGCATTGAGCGCACGGCCGGCGCGCTTGCCGGCGCTGGATTCCCCGCATGGGTTGGCACCGTTTTTGGCGGATCCTCCATTGCCGTCGCCGCGCTCGTTGCTGTGATCCTCAACCTGGTCCTCCCGCGCCAAAAATAACGCCCCATATATGAGTTGCGGTGGAATAGGGACTGTTTAAGCCTTTTAAGCCATCAAACAGTCCCTATCTCACCGCAACTGCTGTTTTCCTCCGTGCCCTAGGGATCAATTTGTGCGGGGGAGTTGTGGAGTTGTGCAGGCAGACGAGGTTTTTCTGGAAATACGCTCCCGATGCGCGTATAGTACCGATTGTTTTGTCGGCTCCTGCTGCGTCGAGTCCAAACCGCGAAATGCCATGAGCGGCGCGGATGCAGCCAGGAGGCACGAGGACAACCCATCGTGGCCACGCCCCGTGCTTAAAACCCCAAGAAGGAGTGAACAATGGCAGAAGAGAAGTATGTGCCGCGTCTGAAGACCAAGTACAACAACGAGGTCAAGCAGCAGCTTCAGGACAAGTTCCAGTACGAGAACGTCATGATGATCCCCAAGTTTGAGAAGATCGTCGTGAACATGGGTGTCGGCGAGGCCGCTACCGATTCCAAGGCCATCGACGGTGCCGTGCGCGACCTGCGCGCCATCACCGGCCAGCAGCCGATGATCACCCGTGCCCGTAAGTCCATCGCTACCTTCCGCCTGCGCGCTGGTATGCCGATCGGCTGCAAGGTTACCCTGCGTGGCGACCGTATGTGGGAGTTCTTCGATCGTCTGACCTCCGTCGCGATTCCCCGTATCCGCGACTTCCGCGGCATCTCCGCCAAGAGCTTCGACGGCCGTGGTAACTTCTCCATGGGCGTCACCGAGCAGCTCATCTTCCCCGAGATCGACTTCGACTCCGTCGATCACCAGCGTGGTATGGACATCACTTTCGTGACCACCGCCAATACCGATGAGGAGGCCAAGGCCCTTCTGGACGCCTTCGGTTTCCCGTTCAAGAAATAGGTTCACCTGCCCTATGAGCGCCGTTCCCAGAAGGGGGCGGCGCTTGGGGCGAACAATACTCTATGTGAGGAGGATATAAGTGGCTAAGACATCGATGATCGTCAAGTGCAATCGCAAGCAGAAGTTCTCTACTCGTGAGTACACGCGCTGCCAGCGCTGCGGCCGTCCGCACTCTGTGTACCGCAAGTTCGGCCTGTGCCGTGTCTGCTTCCGCGAGCTTGCACTCAAGGGCGAGCTTCCCGGCGTTAAGAAGGCCAGCTGGTAAGTCACTACCAGCGTTTCAAGCATCCGTTTGGAACAGGGAAAACGCGCTAAAAAGGCTTTGCCGTTAAGGGCGGCGAAGAACCAAGAGCACGTGTTCATCAAGAACGAAGGAGAATCTGTATGAACCTTACAGACCCGATCGCAGATATGCTTACGCGCATCCGTAACGCTAACTCTGTGAACAAGGCCACGGTCTCCATGCCGAGCAGCAAGAAGCTCGTCGAGATCGCTCGTGTTCTGCACGAGGAGGGCTACATCGAGGGCTACGATGTCGAGGACACCGTTCCCCAGAAGACTCTGCACATCACGCTTAAGTATGGTCCCAAGAAGGCTAAGGTCATCAACGGCATCCGCCGCATTTCCAAGCCGGGCCTGCGTAAGTACACCGGCGTTGCCGACATGCCCCGCGTCCGCGGTGGCCTTGGTACCGCCATTATTTCCACCAGCCATGGCGTTATGACCGACCGCGATGCTCGCAAGCACAACGTCGGCGGCGAGATCATCGCTTACGTCTGGTAATTCGCTCGGTAGGTAGAAGGAAAGGAGATCACCGTGTCTCGTATCGGTAATAAGCCTGTCCAGATTCCCGCCGGAGTCGAAGTGGCAGTCAACGGCAACAACGTTGTCGTCAAGGGCCCCAAGGGCCAGCTCGAGCTCGATGTCTTTGAGAAGCTCGCTATCAACATCGAGGACAACGTCCTCACCGTTTCCCGTCCCGACGACGAGCGTGAGACCCGTGCCCGCCACGGCCTCACCCGCGCCCTCATCCACAACATGGTGGTTGGCGTTTCCGAGGGCTTCGAGAAGAAGCTCGAGCTCGCCGGCGTCGGTTACCGCGTGCAGCAGAAGGGCAAGAACCTCGAGTTCTCCCTGGGCTTCTCGCACCCCGTGATCGTCGAGGCTCCCGAGGGCATCACCTTCGAGGTTCCCGACAACACCCACGTGAACGTCAAGGGTATCAACAAGCAGCAGGTCGGTCAGATCGCCGCTGAGATCCGCGGCCATCGTCCTCCCGAGCCTTACAAGGGCAAGGGTATCCACTACGTTGGCGAGCACATCCGCCGCAAGCTGGGTAAGGCCGCCAAGTAGTCGTAACCGACTCACTCGCATAAGACCAGCACCCCGTCAGGTGCTGGCAAGATCAACCTTTTTAGGAGTTTACGTATGAACAAGCATAAGGCGAAGCTGGAAGGCCTCAAGCGTCGTCAGCGTCGTGTTCGCGGCAAGGTCTCGGGTACCTCCGAGCGTCCGCGTCTTCGCGTGACCCGTACTAACGCCAACATCTATGCCCAGATCATCGACGACAGCAAGGGCTCCAGCCTGACGCTCGTCTCTGCCTCGACCCTCGAGGCCGAGTTCAAGGGCACCCACACCTCGAACAAGGAGGCTGCGGAGAAGGTCGGTCAGCTCGTTGGCAAGCGCGCCATCGAGGCCGGCATCACCAAGGTCGCCTTCGATCGTGGTGGCCGTATCTACCATGGCCGCGTCAAGGCCCTCGCCGACGGTGCTCGTGCCGCCGGTCTCGAGTTCTAGGAGGTATGTAGCACATGGCTCGTAATCAGAAGCAGCAGCGCGAGGCCTCCGAGTTCGAGGAGCGCGTCGTTTACATCAACCGCGTGTCGAAGACCGTCAAGGGTGGTCGTCGCATGAGCCTCGTCGCTCTCGTCGTCGTTGGCGACGGCAAGGGCAACGTCGGCGTTGGCATGGGCAAGTCCGCTGAGGTGCCCCTGGCCATCTCCAAGGCGTCTCTCGATGCCAAGAAGAACATGTTCCACGTGCCGGTGACCGAGCAGGGCACCATCCCGCACGAGGTTCTCGGCCACTTTGGTGCCGGCCGCATCATCATCAAGCCCGCTGTCGAGGGTACCGGCGTTATCGCCGGCGGCGCTGTGCGTCCCCTCTTCGAGCTTGCTGGCATCAAGAACGTCCTGTCCAAGTCCCTCGGTACCGACAACGGCCTCAACATCATCAAGGCTGCCGTCGAGGGCCTCAAGGAGCTCTCCAGCCCTGAGGACGTCGCGGCTCGCCGTGGCCTGACGGTCTCCGAGATGTTCGTCGGTAAGGAGAACTAAGCATGGCTGACACCATCAAGATCAAGCAGGTCCGCAGCACCAACGGTTGCAAGCAGGACCAGGTCCGTACTGTCCGTGCCCTCGGTCTCCACAGGATCCGCGAGGTTCGCGAGATTGCTGACAACGAGTCCGTCCGCGGCATGATCTTCAAGGTCAAGCACCTTGTCGAGATTGTAGAGGAGTAGCAAATGCAGCTTCACGATCTTACTCCCGCGCCCGGTTCCACCAAGAACCGTAAGCGCGTCGGCCGTGGCAATTCTTCGGGTCACGGCACCACTTCTGGCCGCGGCCAGAAGGGCCAGGGTTCCCGCTCTGGCGGCACCAAGGGTGCCGGCTTCGAGGGTGGCCAGACTCCGCTGGCTATGCGCCTGCCCAAGCTTCCGGGCTTCCGCAACCCCCGTCGTATCGAGTACACCGCTGTTAACGTTGAGCGTCTCGAGCGTAAGTTCGAGGATGGCGCTGTGATCGACGGTGCCGCTCTTAAGGCCGCTCGCATCACCAAGAGCGAGTTCGAGCCCGTCAAGGTGCTCGGCAATGGTGAGCTCACCAAGAAGTTCACGGTCAAGGTCGACAAGGTCAGCGCTTCTGCGCAGGCCAAGATCGAGGCCGCCGGCGGAAAGGTCGAGCTGCCGTGCTAAATGGTCTTAAGAATGCTTTCCGCATCAAAGAATTGCGCGAAAAGATTCTTTTTACCATAGCTATGCTCGTCGTGTACCGCATTGGTGCGCACGTTCCTGTGCCCGGCATTCCCTTCCAGGGGATGCTGGGCCTTTTCTCGACCGATAACAATTCGGTCGCCGCAGGTGCTATGGCCCTCCTGAATCTTTTCTCTGGCGGCGCGTTGAGCTATGTGTCGGTGTTTTCGCTGGGCATCATGCCTTACATCACCAGCTCGATCATCCTCCAGATGCTCCAGGCCGTCGTGCCTTCCCTGCATGAGCTTGCCCGCGAGGGCGAGGTCGGTCAGACCAAGATTACGCAGTATTCGCGTTACCTCACCTTGGCTCTGGCAATCCTCAACTCCGTGGGTTACCTCTTCCTCTTTAAGAGCTTCGGCATCAGCTTTAATGGCGCCGGCGCTCCCGAGATCATCTTCGACCTCATGGTCGTCGGCACGCTCACTGCGGGCGCCATGCTGATCATGTGGATTGGTGAGCTCATCACCCAGCGCGGTATCGGCAATGGCATGTCGCTGATCATCTTTGCGAACATCATGGCCGGCCTTCCGCAGGCTATCTTCTCCAGCACCGAGGGTAATGCCGGTGGCATCATCACCATGGTGATCATCTGCGCCATCATCCT
Organism: Collinsella sp.; assembly: GCA_019419645.1. Taxonomy (GTDB): domain Bacteria; phylum Actinomycetota; class Coriobacteriia; order Coriobacteriales; family Coriobacteriaceae; genus Collinsella. Next base: position 8,090 of record DXZN01000006.1, read on the forward strand.
GCTGGTTATCCCGCTGATTGTTTTCCTTGAGCGCGGCCAGCGCCGCATCCCGGTCTCCTATGCCAAGCGCGTCGTGGGCCGTCGCATGATGGGTGGCCAGACCACCTACCTGCCCATCAAGGTCAACACCGCGGGCGTCGTGCCGATCATCTTTGCCTCGGCGCTGCTGTACTTCCCGGCTCAGATTGCCGTGTTCTTCCCCGGCATCGGCTGGATTCAGGCAGTTGCCTCTGCGCTTTCGACCGGTTGGCTCAACTGGGTGCTTAACGTTGTCCTCATCGTGTTCTTCGCGTACTTCTACACCTCCATGGTGTTCAACCCCGATGACACGGCCGACAACCTTAAGAAGCAGGGTGGCTTTATTCCGGGCGTCCGTCCGGGTAGGGCTACCGCGGCCTACATCAAGAACGCGCTCAACAAGATCACGCTTCCCAGCGCTGTCTTTTTGGCGCTCATCGCCATCGTGCCTTCGATCATCTTCTCCTTCACGGGTAACCATCTGATCCAGGCATTTGGCGGCACGTCCATCCTCATCATGGTCGGCGTCGTGCTCGACACGGTCGATAAGCTCGAAGGCCAGATCAAGATGTATGATTACGATGGATTCTTTAAATAGGCTAGAGGAGGATTGCTCATGAACCTCGTATTGCTCGGAGCTCCGGGTGCCGGTAAGGGCACCGTCGCACAGGAGCTCGTCGCCGAGTTTGGCGTCGCTCACATTTCCACGGGCGACCTGCTGCGTGCTGCCGTCAAGGGTGGCACCGAGCTTGGTATTCAGGCTAAGAAGTACATGGACGCTGGCGAGCTCGTTCCCGACCAGCTCGTGATCGACCTTGTCAAGGAGCGCCTTGCTGCCGATGACGCCCAGCAGGGCTTCATCCTCGACGGCTTCCCGCGCAACACCGCCCAGGCTGTGACGCTCGACTCCGAGCTTTCCGCCATGGGTCGCGAGATCGACTGCGCCCTTCTGGTCGACGTGGCCCCCGAGGTCATCATCGCTCGTCTGTCTTCGCGTCGCACTTGCCGCGCCTGCGGTTACACCGGCACCGCTGCCGATGCTACCTGCCCCAAGTGCGCCGGCGAGATGTATCAGCGCGACGACGACAAGCCCGAGACCATCAAGAACCGTCTCGACGTCTACGAGAAGTCCACGAGCCCGCTCGTCGACTACTATCGTGGCCAGGGTCTGCTCAAGTCGGTCAACGGTGACCAGGCTCGCGAGACCGTGTACGGGGATGTCAAAGAGGCTCTCGGTCTATGATCAAGATTAAGTCTGCAACGCAAATCGAGCAGATGAAGAAGGCAGGAGCGCTATCTAAGATGGCGCTCCGCCACGTTGGAGCCATGGTGCGCCCTGGTGTTTCGACCTTTGAGCTCGATCAGCTCGCGGAGCAGATTATCCGTATGCATGGCGGCACCCCGGCCTTTAAGGGTTACGGCGGGTTCCCCGGTACCATTTGCGCATCGATTAACGATGCCGTGGTCCACGGTATTCCCAACCCCGACATGATCCTGCGCGATGGCGATATCATCTCCATCGATACGGGAGCCGTTGTCGACGGTTGGGTTGGCGATAACGCTTGGACGTTTTTTGTCGGCACACCCACGCCCGAGGCCAAGGCCCTGTGCGAGGTCACGCGCGATTGCCTTAAGGCTGCCATCGAGCAGGCTGTTCCCGGTAACCATATCGGGGATGTTGGTTACGCCGTTCAGTCCCTCGCCGAGTCTCACGGTTACGGCGTGCTTCGTGACTATGTGGGCCATGGCATTGGTCGCGTGATGCACGAGGACCCCAACGTTCCTAACTATGGAAAGAAGGGGAGGGGCGTTCGCCTCCAGGCCGGCATGGTCATTGCCATCGAGCCGATGGTTACGATGGGTTCCAACCATGTGAGCACGGGCTCCGACGGTTGGATTGTTACGACCAACGACCACCTGCCCGCCGCACACTACGAGAACACCGTCGCCATTACCAATGACGGTCCGGTGATTATCACCACGGATGCCCAAGGTGCTTGGTGTTCGCTCCAAGGCGGAGAAATGTAACAAGTTCCACTTAGTTGTGGAGCCATTACGAAGTTATTACGATGCGTGCATACGTGTTGTAGAATACTCAATCGCTGTCGTTTTCTAGAGAAAGATGATTGCTTGTGAAGAAGGAAGACGCAATTGAGCTCGAGGGTACGGTAAAGGAACCGCTGCCCAATGCCATGTTTAAGGTCGAGCTCGAGAACGGTCATTCGGTTCTGTGCAACATTTCTGGCAAGATCCGAATGAATTACATCCGTATTCTCCCCGGTGACAGGGTTGTCGTGGAGCTTTCCCCGTACGACCTGACCCGCGGCCGCATCACCTATCGCTACAAATAGCGGCACGCATACGCGCACTCCATTTCCGACTGCAGGCTTAGCTCAACCTACGGTCGGATTGTGTGTGAAGACCAGCCATAGTTTTAAACGCCTGCGGCTGGGCGAGTAGATAGTAGGGAAGTAGTTTGAGCGCTACCGAAAGGAAGAACGATGAAGGTACGTCCTTCGGTCAAGAAGATGTGCGATAAGTGCAAAATCATTAGGCGCCATGGCAAGGTCCTCGTCATTTGCGAGAACCCCCGTCATAAGCAGCGTCAGGGTTAAGAGAGGAGACTACGTTGGCCCGTATTAATGGTGTCGACCTCCCGCGTGAGAAGCGCGTTGAGATCGGTCTGACCTACATTTACGGCATCGGCCGCACCACTGCGACGAAGATCTGCGTCGAGTGCAACGTTAACGTGGATACGCGCGTTAAGGACCTCACCGAGGATGAGGTTAACGCCATCCGTGATTATATCGATAAGAACCAGATCATGGTTGAGGGCGACCTCCGCCGTGAGCGCAACCAGAACGTCAAGCGCCTTATGGACATCGGCTGCAACCGCGGCCTTCGTCACCGCAAGGGCCTCCCGGTCCGCGGCCAGCGCACCCACACTAACGCTCGTACCCGCAAGGGCCCGAAGCGTCAGATCGGTGCTAAGAAGAAGAAATAAGGAGCGCTAGATAGATGGCTACTGCTAAGAAGAACGTTCGCGCTGCCCGTCTGAAGCGCGCGGACCGTAAGAACATTTCCGTGGGCCAGGCTCACATTCGTTCTACGTTCAACAACACGATCGTTTCGATCACCGATCCCCAGGGCAACGTCATTTCCTGGAAGTCGGCTGGCCAGGTGGGCTTCAAGGGCTCCCGTAAGTCCACGCCGTTCGCTGCCCAGATGGCTGCCGAGGCTGCTGCCAAGCAGGCCATGGAGCACGGTATGAAGAAGGTTTCCGTCTTCGTCAAGGGCCCCGGCTCCGGTCGTGAGACCGCCATTCGCTCCCTCCAGGCTGCTGGCCTCGAGGTCTCGAGCATCCAGGACAAGACCCCCATTCCGCACAACGGCTGCCGCCCCAAGAAGCGTCGCCGCGTGTAACTGAAAGGATCGTATCAATATGGCAATCGACAGGACTCCTGTTCTTAAGCGCTGCCGTCAGCTCGGGATCGATCCCGCTGAGCTCGGTTACAGCAGCAAGAAGGAATCTATCCGTCAGCCCAAGCGCCGTCGCAAGGAATCTGAGTACGGCATGCAGCTGCGCGAGAAGCAGAAGGTCAAGTTCATCTATGGCGTTCTGGAGAAGCAGTTCCACGGCTACTTCAACAAGGCCCGCAAGATGAACGGCGTCACCGGTGAGAACCTCATGATCATCCTTGAGTCTCGCCTCGACAACGTCGTCTTCCGTCTTGGCTTCGCCCGCACCCGCAAAGAGGCTCGTCAGTCCGTCCGTCACGGTCACTTCACCGTGAACGGCAAGCGCGTGGACATCCCGTCCTACCGCGTCAAGGCCGGCGACGTCGTCGCTGTCGGCGAGAAGTTCCGTGACCTCCTCCCCATCAAGGAGGCTCTGATTTCCTCCGAGCGCTTTGAGGTCCCTGGCTGGCTCGAGGTCGATATCGAGAAGCTGTCTGGTAACGTGCTCGCTCTGCCGACGCGTGAGCAGATCAGCGGTGATATCAACGAGCAGCTCATCGTCGAGCTCTACTCTAAGTAGTCCATCCGGGCTGCTGAGGCTGGAGGTAATACATGTCAGAATTCATTAGGCCTCAGGTTCAGGTCGAAGAGATCAACGAGACGTCTGCTCGTGTCTCCGTCGAGCCGCTCGAGCGTGGCTACGGCGATACGCTGGGTAACTCCCTTCGTCGCGTTCTTCTGTCCTCGCTCGAGGGTGCCGCCGTCGAGGCTATTCAGATCGATGGTGCGCAGCACGAGTTCATGACCATCCCTAACATGGTCGAGGATGTCACCGACATCGTCCTGAATGTCAAGGGTCTTGTCTTCAGGGCTCTCGGCACGACCGACGAGGCGACCGCCACCATCTCGGTTGACGGCCCCTGCGAGGTCACCGGTGCGGACTTCTTTATTCCGTCCGAGTTTGAGCTGGTCAACCCCGAGCAGCACATCGCTACGCTCACCGAGGGTGGCCATCTCACCATGAGCATGCGCATCGGCTATGGCCGCGGCTATGTTTCTGGCGAGGCCAACAAGCGCGACAACGATCCCATCGGTGTGATCCATGTCGACTCGCTGTACTCGCCGGTTTCCCGTTGCGCCAAGCTCGTTGAGGCTTGCCGTGTCGGTCAGCATACCGACTACGACCGCCTTGTCCTCGAGATCGAGACCAACGGCTCCATCGCCCCGCGCGACGCCGTGGTCCAGGCTGCCAATATCATCAACCAGCATATGGCCGCCTTTATGAACCTTGCCGAGACCCCCGAGGTCGAGGAGGAGGCTTCGATCTTCGCTCCCGAGGTCACCAACGACAACGCCGAGCTGGACAAGCAGATCGAGGATCTGGACCTTTCCGTCCGTTCCTACAACTGCCTTAAGCGCGCCAGCATTCACTCGGTCCGTCAGCTCGTTGAGTTCTCGGAGAACGATCTGCTCAACATCCGTAATTTCGGTGTTAAGTCGATCGAGGAAGTGAAGGACAAGCTTGAGTCCATGGGCCTGAGCCTGAAGGCTTAATGCTTCGCATATTTGAGGAGAAACTAGACCATGCGTCACAACGTTAAGAAGGGCCTGAAGCTCGGCACCGATGCGAGCCACACCAAGGCCATGAAGAAGAGCCTTGCTAAGGCCCTCTTCGAGAACGACCGCATCAAGACCACCGAGACCCGCGCTAAGGCGCTGCGTTCGGTCGTCGATCCGATCATCACTTGGGCCAAGAAGGGCGACCTGCACTCTCGTCGTCTGGCTATCGCCAAGCTCGGCGATAAGCAGCTCGTTGCCGAGATCTTCGACAAGGCTGCTCAGGGCATGTGGCAGGACCGCAACGGCGGTTACACCCGCATCATGAAGCTCGGTAACCGTAAGGGCGACAACGCTCCCATCGTTATCATGGAGCTCGTCACCGAGCCTTGCACGCCTAAGGCCAAGAAGGCTGCTCCGGCCCCCAAGAAGGCCGCTGCTCCCAAGAAGGTCGAGGCTGTCGAGGAGACCGCTGCCGAGGAGGCTCCTGCTGAGGAGACCGCTGAGTAGACATTCCGTCTGCATAGGCTATATTCGAGGGGTACGTTCGCGTACCCCTCTTTTTTTGTCGCGATACCGTTGCTTGTTTGTTGGGAGCGCCCATGACTGCGCCGTCTGATTTCAATTCGATTTCCGAGCTTGACGCCACGCTCGTATTTCGCGTGGCCTATGATGGCTCGTCGTATAGCGGATTTGCCGAGCAGCCGGGACAGACGACGGTTGCGGGTGAGCTACGTCGAGCCATCGAGACGCTGCTTCGCCGCCCGATCGATCTGACGTGTGCGGGGCGTACCGATGCCGGCGTGCATGCCGTGGCTCAGTACATCAGCGTGCCCGTTACGGACGCTGAGCTCGCGTGTACGCGCCGTAGGTGGCTGAGGGCTATGGATGCCCTCCTGCCCAAAGATATCGCCATAAACGAGGTCTACAAGGCCCGTAGGGGCTTTTCTGCCCGCTTTGACGCGCGGTCCCGTACGTATACGTACCGTATTGCCGATCGCGATGCGCGCCCCGTGCTCTCGCGCGGTGCGGTGTGGTGGCATCGCTATCCCCTCGACGTCGATGCGATGGCGGCCGCCTGCCCTGCGCTTTTGGGCGAGCAGGACTTTAAGAGCTTTTGCAAGGTTGCCTCTGCTGTGGGCAAGCCCACGCACCGCTGCGTGATGCGTGCGGAGTTTGGCCACGAGGTCGCTTTTGGCGAGGATATCCTGACCTTCACTATCGAGGGCAATGCGTTTTTGCACTCGATGGTGCGTACCATTGTAGGAACGCTCGTGGAGATTGGCATGCATCGTCGCGATCCCCAGTGGATGCGCGAGGTTATTGACGCCCGTGACCGAACCGCTGCGGGTCCCACGGCGCCTGCCTGCGGCCTTACGTTTATGGGTGTGGATTACGGCCCCGACGAGCTTGTCGTTCTCGACTAGGGGAGTGCTCGGCGCGTCTGTGCCTTGCACATACTATGTGTGAGCTGCGCGTGTGCAACATCTGTTCTTGGCGTGCAACATGTTAGGCGGCTCGTTGCTTTTATAGCTCGGGTGTACCATGAACGACAGTTTGATTTGGTGCTATCGAGAGGATGGAAAACTTGGTTCGACGTGGTTCGCATCCGCGACTTTCGGTGATCCTTGTGGTAGAAGGTTCGCCCAGCTATGCGATGCGTGCGCTCGAGAGTATCCAGAACCAAGACCTCTACGATTTGCAGATTGTCGTTGTCTGCCGCGATGCTGCGCCCGGTGTGCGCCATTCGCTTCAAGTTGCTGCCGACAGGGACATCCATATTGATTTGATTGACGTCGAGGACGCGAAGCGCGGCGCTTGTCTTCGTGCCGGTTTTGATGCCTCGCGCGGCTCTCAAATCATCGCCATGAACGCCGATGAGTGGTTTGCTCCGCAGGCCCTTTCCAAGATGGTCGATATCGCGTGCGATACTGCGGCAGACATTGTGCTCCCCTCGGTGTCGCTCGATCGATACGATGCGCATCGCGAGCGTCATTCGCGCGTCTTGGATGCTGCCTCTATTGCCATAGAAGACGAGTCTTCTATGGTGACTGGGCTGCCCCAGTTGATTTTGGGCGGCCTAGTCGCTCAGACCTCTGGCGTGATGTATAGCCGTCCGCTGTTTGAGGCATGCCTGTCGCGCGGCAAGGCGTACCGTACGGTTGAGTTTATGGCTTATGCGCTCTCGCAGGCACGATTCGTGTCCGGCTGCGGCGACGCTTGTTTCCACGCGGCGGCACCTAAGCTTACAGATGCCTTTGATCCCACCATGTATGCCAGGATATCCGATGACACTCGAGCGCTCGACGAGCTTGCGGACTCACTCTCGGAAGCAGATAGCGGTGGTCGGCTCAAGCTGGCAAGCCAAAAGTTCTACTTTGCCGGACTGGTCGCCTGCATCGAGAATTTGTGTCTGAGCCCGCATGGGGTGTCGTCAATCGAGCGTTCCGCCCGCATGCGTGATATGCTCGAGGCGCCTCGAACCCGTCAGATGGTCGCCGCGCTCAAGGATAACCATCGGGGACTCGGTCTGTTGTTTGGGCCGATCGCCAGCGCCAAGCCCGCGCGCTGCGTGATGTGTACGCATCTGGCAGCTTTTCTTAACCGGACGGGCGCAAAAACCGCCTAAACGGCTCATTACGAAACAAACTTGCATAGAATTGTTTCGAAATGCGTTCTTATACACAAAAGCCTTCAAATAGCGTTAAACTATTCAATCACTGATTGATTGTCTCCGCCATCTTTTGGAGAGAGGGTTTGTATGGCTAAAAAACGCAATGGGCGCCAGGATGCCATTAGAGATATTGTGCGCAATAAGGATGTCCGCACGCAGCGCGTGCTGGTCGATGAGCTCCGTGCTATGGGCTTTGATTGCACGCAGGCGACTGTCTCTCGCGATATTGCCGATATGGGGCTGCGTAAGCTCCCTGAGGGCATCTATGTTCTGGCAGAGGACCTGCACCTGCAGCGTATGGTTTCCGAGCTCGTAACGGGCGTTCTGCGTACTGATAATCTGGTTATGATCAAGGCTCAGCCTGGCACGGCTTCCGGCATCGCCGCCGCCGTTGATGCGGCAGAGTTACCCGATGTGCTTGGCTCGCTTGCCGGCAACGATACGATTTTGGTTATTGCCCAGACGGCCGAGGACGGCGAGCGTCTCGAGGCGCTGATCAATAAGTTGAGCAATTCTCGCAAGTAGGTGTGCGGGTCGTGCGCTCGGCATTGTGTGCGCTGACATAGTGGCTTGTAAGGGGCATCGACGTTGGTCGGTACCCCTTTTTGTTTGCCGGTATAAAGACCGCCCACCAGGTCGCTTCAAACTAAAAGGCCCCCAAGCAGTTCAATAAGCTGCTCGGGGCCTTGTTGGCTTTAGTCGCGTACTTCTTAGCCGACCGTATCGTCAGGCGTGGGCGAGGGGTCGGGAGTGGGCGTAGGCGTAGGCGTAGGCGTAGGCGTGCCGCCATCGCCGCCGGTCGAACCACCAGTGGAGCCACCCGTCGAGCCACCGGTCGTACCGGTGCCGCCGGTGGTGTCGCCGCCCGTGGTCTCGGTGGTCGTGGTCGTCGTGGTAGTCGTTGTGGTGGTTTCCTCTTCCTCTTCGTCCTTGTCCTTGTCGTCGTTCTCCGACTTCTTGGTGTTGTTGGTGCCGTAGAACTTCCAGACGCTGTTGTTCTTGTAGGTGGGCGCCGTTCCGGTCGCAAACTCCTCGCGCTCGGTACCGGTCAGAACGGTGTTCATAAACCGCTTAAAGACAGGCAGGTTGGTGCTGTCGCCCAGCAGGTCCGTGCCGTACTTTTGGATGGGGATCTCGCCCGCGGAATAGCCGGTCCACAGGGCGCACGCCAGCTGCGGGGTATAGCCGCAGAACCACAGGTTGGTGGTGTTGTCGGTGGTGCCCGTCTTGCCGGCATAGGGCTGGTTGACACTCAGAGCGCCGGCAGCACCCGTACCGCTGCCCTTCATGACGCCGGACAGAACATCGGTGACCGCGGCGGCCTCGCCCTCGGTAAGCACCTGTGAGGGATTGTCGGTGTGCTGGTACAGCACCGAACCGGTACGAGAGTCAATCTCGGTGATGGCGATCGGCTGGCGATAGTAGCCGCCGTTGGCAAACGTCGCGTAGGCGGCGGCCATCTCGAGCGGCGAGATCGAGCCGGTGCCGAGGGTCATGACGGGAACGTCCTCGATGTTGTCCTTGGCGGGGTCGATGCCGAGCTTTTTGACGAGCGAGATGATCTTGCTGTTGCCGACGGCTTCCGCCACCTGGATGTAGCCGGTGTTGGAGGAGTATGCCGTCGCCTGCTTAAGCGTGATGTTGCCGTAGCTCTGGTTGGCGTAATTTTGGACCTCGGTCGTGGTGCCCTTGGCCTTGAGCGGCGAGTTGCAGTTGAGGGTGACGTTGGGGTTCATGCCGTTTTGGATGGCAGTTGCCAGCGTAAAGGCCTTAAAGGTGGAGCCGACGGGACGCTTGGCCGTGGCATGGTTTACGTGGTTCTCGTCGGCGTTGTAGTCGTAGCCGCCCACCATGCACTTGATGTAGCCGGTCTTGGGGTCGACGACGACCATGCCCATGTCCAGGCCGTCAAGCGAGAGCGTGTCGAGCTGCTCGCGGACGGCATTCTCTGCCACCTGCTGCATCGTGGGGTCGATGGTGGTCTTGACGGTCAGGCCGCCCTTAAAGAGCACGTCGGTCGAGAACTCCTGCTCCAGCAGCTGCTTGACGTAGGAGACAAAGTAGGGCTGCGAGTATACGTCGACGCCGCTGCCCGAGATTTCGGTCACATTGAGGGTGATGGGCTCGGCCTGTGCGGCATCGTGCTCCTCCTGGGTGATGTGGCCCAGGCGCAGCATGTTGTCGAGAACCTTGTTGCGGCGAGACAGTGCCAGATCGGGATTGACCGTGGGGTCGTACTGCGAAGGCGAGTTGGGAAGGCCGATGAGTAGCGCGGCCTCGCTTAGGGTGAGGTCGGCGGCGCTCTTGGACAGATAGGTCTCGGCTGCGGCCTCGATGCCGTAGGCGCCGTGGCCGTAATAGATGGTGTTGAGGTACATCATGAGGATCTCGTCTTTGGAGTACATGTCCTCCATCTTGATGGCGATGTAGGCCTCGCGCACCTTACGCTCAATGGTCGAGTCGAATTGCTCCTCCTGCAGGATGGTGTTGCGCACAAGCTGCTGGGTGATCGTCGAGGCGCCTTCGTGCCCGCCGCCGAGGGTTGCCACCGCAGCACGCGCGATACCCCACAGGTCGATACCGCCGTGCTCGTAGAAGCGCTCGTCCTCGACGTCAACGGTGCCCTGCAGCACGTAGGGGGAGACCTCGTCCTTGGTGATGGACTTGCGGTTTTGCGTGTAGAAGCTCGCGATCTTGTTGCCGTTGCAGTCGACGATCTCGGTGGGCTCGCTCACCAGATACGCGTTGGCGTCGGTGTAGTCGGGCAGATCGGACAGCCAGCGGTTGACGTTGCCGACCATGCCGATGCCAAACGCCACGCCCGCAATCAGTAGAAAGCCCAAAAACGAGAGCAGGATTATGGGCAGGGCGTGCGTCTTTGAACGGCTGTGTCCCTGTCGTTGGCGAGGACCCATATATTGACCTCCAGGTATGTCGTGCCGGACGGCGGATGTGCCGTCGGGGCAGGATGGACATAAGTTATTACACGATAAACCAAACGGGGCGCGCGAGGCCTCGTGTATGCTGGAAGACGGCATTTTTCAGAGTGAATGCATACCTTGGTAAGGAGTTTGTCGATGGCGATTCGGACGATGGGGCCGAGCGGACAATACGAGACTGGATTGGATGCTGTCTGTGCGGCGCTGCCCGAGCTGCTGGCGCCGGCGGGCGGACTCGACCAGATGCTTGCGGCCATCGCCGCGGGAGCCGATGCCATCTATGCGGGGTTGGGCGGCTTTAACGCCCGTGTGAGTGCGCACGGTTTTACCGACGACGAGTTTGCGCGCGGTTGTGCCGTGGCGCATGCCCATGGCGTGCGTGTGTACGTGACGCTCAACGTGTTCGTGTTTGACGATGAGTTGTCCGACGCGGTGGCGTTGGGAGCTCATGCACTGGAGCTGGGCGCCGATGCCCTGATTGTTGCCGATGCCGGATTGGCGTGCGCGCTGCGTGCGGCGATTCCCGGCGTCGAGATTCACCTGTCCACGCAGGCGGGCGTTCATAGCGAAGGCGCCGTGCGGCTTGCCGCCGATGAGCTGGGGGTCGAGCGCGTGACGACGGCACGCGAGCTGACGGTCGACGAGATTGCGGCGCTCTGTGCTACGGGCGTGCCCATCGAGGTATTCTGCCACGGTGCGATATGCATCGGCTATTCGGGGGCATGCGAGTTTTCGGCTCTGCGGCGTGGGCGCTCGGCGATGCGCGGGGACTGCACACAGCCGTGCCGCCTGGCGTACGACCTAGTGGACGAGGCGGGGGAGAGCGTCGTCGCCGTTGAGGGGGATCGTCTGCTGTGCCCGCGCGATTATCTGGGTATTGCACATCTGCCCGAGCTTGTAGATGCCGGCGTGGCGTCGCTCAAGATCGAGGGGCGCATGAAGAACCCCGATTACGTATTCAACGTGGTGCGGGTGTGGCGTCGTGCACTCGATATGCTGCGCGATGGCGCGTGGGGTGCCGTGGAAGAGCTTGAACGCGAGCTGGGAAGGTCGTTTAACCGTGGGTTTACCGATGCGTATCTGCGAGGGCGTTCGGGTGCCGAGCTGATGAGCTTTGAGCGCGCAATTAATCAGGGCGTGCGCGTGGGGCGCTTGGTCGCTGTGGGCCACGAAGAGGTGACCGTTGAGCTCGACGCCGCCGTGGCGGCGGGTGACACGCTCGAGATTCGGTTCTATCCGGGTGCCGACGCGCGTCCCGATGTGCCCAAGCGCTGGCCGCAGGTGCCCTGCCCGGTGGATGCCGCAGCGGGGAAGCGCGTCGTCGTGCATTGCAAGCGCAAGGTGGACACGGGCTGCGAGGTATACCTGATTCGCAGCGCCGGCGTGTTGGATCAGACAGCGGCGGTGTTGGAGCGCATGCGGGCCGAGGCGGATGCGATTGCGCCCGTTGCGCGTGCCGTTGAGGTGCTGCCCTTTGAGGACGTTGCGGTGGATGGCGGTGCGTCGACGGAGTTGGTGGAGCGCGCGGTTTCCGCTCGCATGGTTTTTGCTTGGCAGCTGATGGATGCCGACCCGCGCGGAGAACTCGATTTGTCCGACGCCGTTGTGGTGCTGGACGAGGTGTGCCGCATGGGTGACGCTGACCGGATCCGCTCGCTGATGCAGCGTGCCGGGCGCGTCGTCTGCCGCAACCTGGGACAGGTGGCGATGGCGCGCGAGCTGGGCGTGGCGTTTGACGTGGCGGCGCCGGTGTTCTGCGCGAATCGGGTCACGCTTACCTGGCTGCGCGGACTCGGGGCGGGGTGGGTGTACTTGTCGGCCGAGTTGCTCGGCAATGATGCCGAGCGTGTTGCCGAGCTTGCCGCTTGTCCCGGTGTCTTGGGGCCTGTCGATGCCGACCGTCCCGAGCTCATGGTGTGCGAGCACTGCTTGCTGACTGCCGAGGGCGCCTGCGCCACGGATGCAACGGGGCAGGTCCGTTGCCGTGACTGCTCGCGCCGTCAGCAGGCGCGCTTTTTGGTCGAACGTGACGGCACGCGTTTGCCGGTCGTTATCGACGCGTGCGGCAGGACGAGGATTTTCCTGTCGTAGGTGTTCGGCTGCGCCGTTTTGGTTATCATAAGAGAGTTTATGAACTTCCAGCACCGCCGTATCCGGTGAGGGTGCTATAGCAAAAGGAGGATACCCAATGCTGTCTGTCGACGAGCAAATGCGTATCATCACCTCGGGCGCAGCGCAGATCGTCCCCGAGGCCGACCTTCGCAAGAAGCTTGAGAAGGGCGAGCCCCTCAACATCAAGCTCGGCGTCGATCCCACCAGCCCCGACCTGCACCTGGGCCATGCCGTGCCCCTGCGCAAGATGCGTCAGTTCCAGGACTTGGGCCACAAGGTCACCCTCATCATCGGTAACGGCACCGCACTGATCGGCGATCCTTCGGGCAAGAATTCCACCCGCCCGCAGCTTTCGCAGGAGCAGATCGAGGCCAACGCCGAGACCTACGTGAGCCAGGCCATGAAGATCCTGGATCCCGAGAAGACCACCATCGTGCACAACGGCGACTGGATCCTGTCGATGGATCTGGCCGGTCTTTTGCAGGTGTGCTCCAAGTTCACCGTCGCCCGCATCCTCGAGCGCGATGACTTTACCAAGCGCTACCAGTCCCAGACGCCGATCGCCCTGCACGAGTTCCTGTACCCCGTGATGCAGGCCTTCGACTCCGTTCAGATCAAGGCCGACGTGGAGATGGGCGGCACCGACCAGCTCTTTAACCTGCTCGCCGGCCGCGAGCTCATGGAGAAGATGGGCATGGAGCCGCAGATCGCGCTTACCATGCCGCTGCTCGAGGGCACCGATGGCGTGCGCAAGATGTCCAAGTCCTACGGCAACTACATCGGCCTGACCGACGCGCCTAAGGATATGTTCGGCAAGACCATGTCCATCCCCGACGAGATGATCGGCAAGTACTATCGTCTGGCCAGTTCGCTCGCTCCGGCCGAGGTCGACAAGATCGACGCTGCCCTGGCCGACGGTTCCGCCGATCCCTATGAGCTCAAGCGCGCACTGGGCCGCGACCTGTGCGACACCTATCACGGCGCCGGTGCCGGTGACGAGGCCCAGGCCGAGTTCGACCGCGTGTTCAAGGAGGGCCAGCTTGCCGACTTCCCCGAGAGGCATGTCGAGCTGACCGTCAACGACGAGGGCCAGATCTACCTCGCAGGCCTGCTTAAGGACCTGGGCCTTTCGGCGAGCGCCGGCCAGGCCCGTCGCGACATTGACGGCGGCGGCGTCAAGATCAACGGCAAGGCTGTGGCTCCCAAGAGCTACAACATCGACCCGAGCGCCCTCAAGCTGGGCGATACCCTCTCCGTAGGCAAGCGCAAGGGCTTTAAGTTGGTCTAACGAGCGAGTTGACCTCACAAGTGCAATAAGGCCGCAGCCGGGAATCCCGACTGCGGCCTTTTTGGTTACGACGATCCCTTGGGGACGGAGGGATCATTTGGCGGTGCCGTTAAGCGGAAGGGGTGTTAGCGGGACTTTCTTTTGGGCATACAATGGCTATTGTCTTGCTGCGGTGAAGGCCTGTCCGCTCCGCAGCTGTTTTCTACGGTTAAAGGAGAATGTATGTCCGTTGAGGTCATGAGGTCTGTGATCGAGGCCGCCGAGGGCCGCGTGCCCGTCGACACACTGTTTACCAATGCGCAGATCGTCGATGTGTACGGCCAGCGTGTGGCGCCCGGTAGCGTTGCCGTCAAGGACGGCGTAATCGTCGGCGTGCTCTACGACGGTCGCGACGATGCCGCCGGTACCTACGAAGCTGCCGAGGTCATCGACTGCCAGGGCCGCTATCTCGCTCCCGGTTTTATCGACGGGCATCTGCACATTGAGTCCTCGAACATCCGTCCCGCCGAGTATGCGCGCATGGCGGCGACGCGCGGTACCACCACCGCCATTGCCGACAGCCACGAGATCGCCAACGTGGCGGGGCTCAACGGCCTGCGCTTTATGATCGAGGACGGCCGCCGCGCTCCGATTTCCATCAAGTACATGATGCCCTCGTGCGTGCCCGCACTGCCCGATGAGCAGGCCGGCGCCGTCATCACCGCTGCCGATATGCAGGCGTTTTTTGCCGAGCATCCAGGCGATGTCTTTGGTCTGGGCGAAATGATGAACCTGCCGGGCGTCTTTATGGCCGACCCCGAGACCTGTGCTCGCATCGATGCTGCCAACCAGACGCCGTCCAAGCAGGTTGACGGCCACGCGCCGCTCGTTGCCGGTAAGGACCTCAATGCCTGTGCCGCAGCGGGCATTATCGCCGACCACGAGTCGACGATTCCCGAGGAGGCGCTCGACAAGCTATCCCGCGGCATGTATGTGATGCTGCGTGAGGGCACGTGCAGCCACGACCTGGCCAATTTGTCCCCGATGCTGCTGGAGAATCCCGCGCGCGCCCGCCGCTGCTGTTTTGCGACTGACGACCGTGCTCCCTCCGACGCGCTTTCGACCGGTATGATCGACAACGCCTGCCGTGTGGCTATCGAGGCCGGTATCGACCCCGTGGTCGCTATCTCTATGGCGTCCCTCTCCACGGCCGAGGCGTTTGGCCTGGATCACGGCTGCCGCGACCCGCACGAGCTGCGTGGTGCGATTGCCCCGGGCAAGCGTGCCGACCTGCTGGTGCTCAATGACCTGACGTTTGCTACGGCTCCGCATCGCGTATATGCCGCCGGTACTCTGGTGGCGCAGGACGGCGCCTTTGTGGGCGAGACTGCACCCGAGATGGCCGAGGTTGCGGCCCTTGCCGATGAGCTGCGCGCCTCCGTTAAGCTGCCGAAGCTTTCGCTCGACGTGTTTGACTATGCCTTTAAGCCGGGCGAGGCCGTTATCGATGTCATCCCGGGTATGGCTATCACGGGTATGGTTCGCCCCGAGAGTGCCGAGGGCCTGCGCCGCATTATGCTGATCGAGCGCCACGGCCGCGGCGTGTCGCTGCAGGCCGAGGGCGCCGACGGTGACGGCCCCGCGGGTCTGGGCTTGGTTGGCAAGCATATCGGTCGCGGCTGGGTGCGCGGCTTTACCATCACGGGTGGCGCCATTGCCTCCACGATTGGCCACGACTCGCACAACGTGTGCGTGGTGGGCGACAATGCGGCGGATATGATGGCTGCCGTTGAGGCCGTGGGCCAGGGCGGCCACGTGCTGGTGCGCAACGGCGAGGTCGTGGCGCGCATTCCGCTGGCGCTCGGTGGCCTTATGAGCGAGGGCACGGCCGAGGATGTCGCCGCGCAGCACGACGACTTTATGGTCAAGGCGCGCGCCATGGGTATCGAGCCGCCGCTCGACCCCATCATGGGCATCATCTTCCTGCCCCTGCCGGTAATCCCGACGCTCCGCATCCGCCCCGAGGGCATGTTCGACGTCACGACCTTCACCTACGCCGACTAGTCATCGGGGACGTTCTTAAACGACTAGCCGTCGGGGTGGCGTGTCGCCTGACGCCGCGACCGTGAGACCTCTGGCATGTGTGAGCTATTTGCCAGGTCCTTGTAACGTTTACGCCCGCGGAGTCTTATTTGAGCTCCCTTTGGGTACGTTGGAATCGGATACACGTTCGATTCCAACAAGCCCGAAGGGAGCTTTTCTATGTTTAAACTGATTGCATCCGATATGGACGGCACACTGCTTGACGAAAACGGCCAGGTGCCTCCCGAGACCTACGAACTGATTCTGGCGCTACACGAGCATGGCGTGCATTTCGCCGCATCGTCAGGTCGTCGCTACGATCGCCTGTGCGAGTTCTTTGCGCCCGTTCGCGACAAGATGGACTTTGTCGCCGCTAACGGCGCCCAAGTCTACGCCGACGGTAAGATGGTAGACCGTGAGGTGTATTCCCACCTGGCGATTCGAAGGCTCGCCCAAGCCGTCAGGACGTTTCCCAATCTGCATCTTGCGCTCTTTGACCGAACCAAGTCCTTCCTGCTCGATGACGAGTGCAAGTTCGTGCGTGAGGTCGATAAGGACCTTCCCAATGCCGAGCGTATTTGGGAGCTGCCCGATCCCAGCGTAAATATCATCAAAGCGAGTATCTTTTGCGACGACAGTGCGGTTATGGACAGTGCGTACGTGCTACAGCGCGAACTTGGTCAGCTCTTTACTTTTGCGCCTTCGGGCAACGCGTGGATCGATGCCATGCAGCCCGGTGTGTCGAAGGCCTCGGGTATCGCGCAGCTCGCGGAGCATTACGGCATTGGTCGCGACGAGGTCATGGCGTTTGGCGACTCGATGAACGACTACGAGATCATTCGCTTTGTCGGCACGGGCTGCGCGATGGAAAACGCGCGCCCCGCGCTTAAGGCGGTGGCCGATCGCGTGGTGGGTTGTAACCGCGACCACGCCGTCCAGCAGGAGCTCCGTCGCGTGCTGGAGAGTCTCTCCTAATCCGGTAGATGGGGACGTTCCTTTTCTGCCGACAGTGGGGGACAGTCCTTGCAGCTTTTTGCGAAGAGTGTCCCCAGTGACTAGTCGTTTAAGAACGTCCCCAATGACTGACCAATGACTAGGCGAGGGCGGCCATGATGGTGCGGGCGACGCCGTCGTGGTCGTTGTCGTATTCGGTGATGGCGTCGGCGGCCTCGCGATCTTCGGGCTCGGCGTTGATCATGGCCATGCCATGGCCCGCTGCCTGCAGCATGGGGATGTCGTTGATGTTGTCGCCGAACGCCCAGGCGTCGGCGAGACGCTCGCCCAGATGCTCACACAGCCACTTGAGGGCCGTTCCCTTGGTGGCGCCTTCGCCCATAACCTCGATATTCATGGCGTACGAACGCGTGACCTCAATGCCTCCGAGCGTGTCGAGCGCCGCCGCGATGGCGTCGCGATCGGCGGGGTCGTGCCAGTACATAGCGATGCGTTCGAGCGTCTCGACCTCGTCGATCTTGCTGTCGATATTCATGTCGATCGGCGTTCGTGTGCGCTTGAGCGAAGCCGCGATGTGGGGGTCGCCGCCACAGAACTCATCCAGACGCCCGTATAGCGAGCGGGGGAGGAAGCACTGCCCATCCGCGAAGATATCGAAGGTCACATCGTGGCCGGCGGCAATGCGATGGATGCGGTGGGCAATGCCACGGTCGAGCGGACGGCTCAAGATGCACGTGGCGCGCGAGGCGTCGGTGGGCGTATCCTCGTCGAGCTGCCAGACGCTGGCGCCGTTGGCACAGACCGCGTAATGCACGGCGGGATGGGCGAGAATGGGCTCAAAGATGCCCGACAGTGGACGTCCCGTGCAGGGAACAAACTCGATGCCACGACGTGCGAGCTCGTCGAGCATCGCCCAGGTGGCATCGCTCATTTGCTTATCGCTCGTCAGCAGCGTCCCATCCATATCGGAAAACACAATCATTTGATGCAGCCCTTTCTACTGGCATAAAAAGCGTGGCCGAGGGCTTGGGTCCCTGGCCACGCTCGAGTTCTATAACGGTTCGCGTCCTAGCGGTCGGCGAGCGGCTTGTACTCCAGCGGCTCGATCACCGGACGATAGGCCGGGCGAATAATACGGTGCGCGCAGAAGAGCTCTTCCATGCGGTGCGCCGACCAGCCGGCCATGCGGGCGACGGCGAATAGCGGCGTAAAAAGCGTCTCGGGCACGCCGAGCATCTTGTAGATAAAGCCCGTGTACAGGTCGATGTTCGCGCAGATGGGCTTGGTCATGCCGTGGTCGCGCATGACCTGGGGTGCCAGGCGCTCGATGCGCTCGATGAGCGCGAACTCATCGCCCAGGTTCTTCTTGGCGGCAAGTGTGCGCGCGTAACGACGGCAGACCTCGGCGCGCGGGTCGCTGAGCGTATAGACGGCGTGGCCCATGCCGTAGATGAGGCCCGTGCCGTCGAAGGCCTGCTTGTCGAGGATCTTGCCCAGGTAGGCCGCGACCTCGTCCTCGTCCTCCCAGTTGGAGACATGCGCGCGGATGTTCTCGTGCATAGACACGACCTTGGCATTGGCACCACCGTGGCGCGGGCCCTTGAGCGAGCCGATAGCCGCGGCGTAGGCGGAATACGGGTCGGTGGCCGAGGAGGACAGCACGCGGCAGGCAAACGTGGAGTTGTTGCCGCCACCGTGCTCGGCATGCAGCATGAGCATAACGTCGAGCAGCATGGCTTCGTCGCGGGTGAATGCCATGCCGCCGCGCAACACCTGCAGGATAGTCTCGGCGGTGGAGAGGCCGGGTGTGGGGTGCGGTACATGAACCTCGGAGCCGCGGCGCTTGGCGACCGAGGCCATATGCGCGAAGGCGGCGATGCGGGGGAGACGGGCGAGCATGGAGATGGCGACGTCGATTTCGTGCTCGGGTGTAATGGCGTCGGGCTCGGCGTCGAAGGCGTAGAGCAGCAGCACGGCGCGCTGAAGCACATTCATGATGCTCGACGACACCGTGGTCATGGGGAACTCGCGGACGTATTCGTCGCTCAGGTGCCTAAAAGCACCCAGACGTTCGCAAAAACCGTCAAGCTCTTCCTTGGTGGGCAGAGAGCCCGTAATGAGCAGATAAGCGACCTCTTCGTAGCCGTAGCGATTCTCGGCCTGGGCGTTGTTGACCAGATCCTCGATGCTGTAGCCACGAAGCGTGAGTTTGCCCTGATCGGGCACGACCTTACCGTCGACCTTGTTGTAGCCATGCACATCCGAGATGCGAGTGAGGCCCGCGACCACGCCCGAACCGTCTGCATTGCGCAGGCCGCGCTTGACATTGTGCTCGACAAACAGGTCCTCGTCATAAGGGTCGGTCGGCAGGCCGTGGTAGAGGTTTTCGCTTTCGGGCGAAATCTGACGGCTCGCCTCGTAATCCAGAACCAGGCGGCTCAAGTGGTCATCGAAGCGGTAATAGATTTTCTTGGCGTCGTAGGCCATGCGCGCTCCTCTCCGGGCCGCATCGGGGTGACTTGCATGGGCATGCGCGCGTCAGGCTATCCCCAGCGGCTTGCTCGCTACAGGCGGTACATAAAGTTAAAGACGTCCTCGCGCTGGATGGACACGTTGACGCCCGAAAGCTCGCCGGCCTCGGCCAGCGCCTTCTGCAGCTCGGCGAAGTCGAGCTTGGACTCGGCGGTATCGGCCAGCATGGTCATGGTGAAGATGTCCTCGATAATGGACTGCGTGATGTCGCGGATGTCGACGTTAGCCTCGCCCAGGACACGGGTGACGCCGGCGACGATGCCGGGGCGGTTCTTGCCAAGGACGGTGATGACGATACGGGAGGACGAGATCTCGGCCATGGGAAACCCTTTCGCGTGGTTGCGGCGCGCGGGGCGCTCCGCTACGGTACAGTGTTCATCATTGTACCTGTCTGGCGCCAAAAGGGGTGCGCTTACAGCGGCGTTACACGTCTGCAACATGGGAGAAGGGGCGACAGGGTGCGTGTCCGCTGCGGTTGGCCACGCTGCGTTGCGCAAAGACCGTGAACCTTTTGTGGGACGCGCGGCGCCGTGGTACCATAGCCGAGTTTGTTGTCTTGGTCGGAAACCAAGACGCCTTATGCGCTGATCGGTAACCAGCGCCTGACCAATAAGGAGTCCTACCATGAAGCAGGGTATCCATCCCCAGTATGTCGAGTGCACGGTGACGTGCTCCTGCGGCAACACCTTCAAGACGCACGCTACCGTGTCCGAGATGAAGGTTGAGCTTTGCAACGAGTGCCACCCGTTCTACACCGGCCAGCAGAAGTTCGTCGACACCGGTGGACGCGTCCAGCGCTTCGCCGACAAGTTCGGTGGCGCCGCTGCCGCCCAGCTCAAGAAGGCCGAGGAGGCCAAGGCTGCCAAGGCTGCCAAGGCTGCTGAGGCCGAGGTCGCTCGCAAGGCCGCCGCTGAGGCTAAGGCTGCCGAGAAGGCCAAGCGTGCCGCTAAGTTTGCCGAGGAGGCTGCCAAGCAGGCCGCCGAGGCTCCCGCAGAGGCTCCCGTCGAGGAGGCCGCTGCCGAGGCCGAGACCACCGAGGCTGCTGAGTAAATAGCTCGCCGAGGAATCGCTCGCATTCATGGCAAAAGGGCCGTGCATCCAATGGGGTGCGCGGCCCTTTTCTTGTTGGTGCAAACTAACCTGTCCCCATTGCACCAGATTGGTGCGAAGGGGACAGGTTGGTTTGCACCAAATGACAGAGAGACGGCGTTTTCCCAGATAAAACCTGCCAAAATAAACCAGTCCCTTTTTGGCAGGTCGGTCGGGTCGTAGTTATTACGTGGCGGTCGAGGTCGACCGTATAGGCCGTGTCTTGTTTGGCTAAAGTACAATCATCTGTGTTTAACTCGCCCGCAGCTGCACGGCGTGGGCGATGGCCAAAAAGGAAAACCACATGGGATTCATGTCAAAGCTGCTGTCCTTTGGATCCGATAAGGACCTTAAGCGCTACTACAAGATCGTCGACCAGATCAACGGTCTTGAGCCCCAGTTTGAGAAGATGACCGAGGAGGAACTCCGCGGCCAGACCGATAAGTTCCGCGAGCGTTACGCCAACGGCGAGTCGCTCGACGACATGCTCCCCGAGGCCTTTGCCACCGTGCGCGAGGCTTCCAAGCGCACCATGGGTATGCGCCACTTTGACGTGCAGCTCATTGGCGCCATGGCACTGCACGAGGGTCACATCGCCGAGATGAAGACCGGCGAAGGCAAGACCCTCGTCTCCACGTTGGCCGGCTATCTCAACGCCATTGCCGGCAAGGGCGTGCACGTCGTTACTGTCAATGATTACCTTGCCAAGCGCGACTCCGAGTGGATGGGCCGCATCTATAAGTACCTGGGCATGACCGTCGGTCTGCTCCAGAACAACATGCCGCTCGAGCTCAAGCGCCCGGCCTACCAGGCCGACGTCACCTACGGCACCAACTCCGAGTTCGGCTTTGATTACCTGCGCGACAACATGGTTACCCGTCCCGAGCAGCGCGTGCAGCGCGGCCACAGCTACGCCATCGTCGACGAGGTTGACTCCATCCTGATCGATGAGGCTCGCACCCCGCTCATTATCTCGGGCGCTGGCACCAAGTCCGCCAGTACCTACAAGGACTTCGCGCGCGCCGTGCGCGGCCTTGAGCGCGGCGAGGACGTGTCGCACGACATGCTTACCGCCACCGAGGACGTGGAGCCCACGGGCGACTTCGTCATGGACGAGGCCAAGCACACCATCGCCGCCACCGAGCGCGGCCTTAAGAAGATCGAGCGCCGCCTGGGTATCGATGACATCTATGCCGATCTCTCCGGCCAGTTGGTCAATCACCTGCAGCAGGCGTTGAAGGCCCAGTACATGTTCCACCGCGACAAGCAGTATGTGGTCACCAACGGCGAGGTCAAGATCGTCGACGAGTTCACCGGCCGCATTATGGAAGGCCGCCGCTACTCCGAGGGCCTGCACCAGGCCATCGAGGCCAAAGAGGGCGTGCTCGTACGCGAGGAGAACCAGACGCTGGCCACTATCACCTTGCAGAACTACTTCCGTCTGTATGACAAGCTCTCCGGCATGACCGGTACGGCACTCACCGAGGATGCCGAGTTCCGCGAGATCTACAAGCTGCCCGTCGAGGTCATCCCCTCCAACAAGCCCGTTCAGCGTGTTGACCATGAGGACCTGGTGTACCGCACCATCCAGGCCAAGTACAACGCCGTTGCCGATGACGTCGAGCGACGTCACGCCAAGGGCCAGCCGGTCCTGGTGGGCACCGTCTCCATCGAAAGCTCCGAGAAGCTGTCGGCCGCCCTTACCAAGCGCGGCATCGCGCACGAGGTCCTCAACGCTAAGCATCACGAGCGCGAGGCTCATATCGTTGCCCAGGCCGGACGCTACGGCGCCGTGACCATCGCTACCAACATGGCCGGTCGTGGTACCGACATCCTGCTGGGCGGCAACCCCGACGAGCTGGTGCGCGAGCGCCTTGAGTACGAGGGCCTGACCATGGAGGACGTGACGCCCGAGCAGCTCGAGCAGTTTAACGCCGAGGCCAAGGAGACCTGCAAGGCCGAGCGCGAGCGCGTGCTTGCCGCCGGCGGCCTGACCGTCATCGGCACCGAGCGCCATGAGTCCCGTCGTATCGACAATCAGCTGCGCGGCCGCTCCGGCCGTCAGGGCGATCCGGGCGAGACCCAGTTCTACCTGTCGCTCGAGGACGACCTCATGCGCCTGTTCGGCGGCGACAAGATGGACCGCGTCTCCAAGATGATGGTCACGGCCGACATGGGCGACGACATGCCCATCCAGCACAAGATCATCTCCAAGGCCGTCGAGAGCGCCCAGCACAAGGTCGAGAGCATCAACTTCTCCATGCGCAAGAGCGTCCTTGAGTACGACGACGTCATGAACAAGCAGCGCCAGGTCATCTACGCTGAGCGCAATAAGATTCTGGACGGCAAGGACCTGACCGACCACATCACCGAGGTCATGCACGACACCGTGTACCGCTGCGTTCAGGAGTTCTGCACCAAGGACAGTCACGATGGCGAGCGCGACCTGGAGGGCCTGCGCAAGTGGGTTGTGGAGCTCACCGGCCACATCGATACGCCGAAGTTCCCCGACGAGGATTATGAGGCTCTGGCTGCCGATGTCCTGGCTTACGTAGAGAAGTGCTACAACATGAAGGCCGAGCGCCTGGGTGAGGACCTGATGCGCGAGCTCAACACCCAGGTCATGCTGCGCGTCATCGATACCCGCTGGATGAACTACCTGCAGGAGATGGACTATCTCAAGACCGGCATCGGCCTGCGCGGCTTTGGCCAGCGCGACCCGCTGGTCGAGTACAAGACCGAGGCCTACGGCGCGTTCCAGATCCTCGTCGACACCATGTACGAGGATTACCTGCGCACGGTTTTGCGCATCGAGATCAAGGCTGCCCCGCGTGCCGTGGAGCACAAGGAGGAGCCCGCGCTCGAGGGTGCGCACTTCTCCGGTCCTGCCGAGGTCGATGGTGACAACGGCGACTCGGTGCTGCGCAAGCAGGCGCAGGTGCAGGCCCGCACGGCTGTCCAGGGTGGTCCGGCTGCCGTCAACAACGGTGGCAAGGTGACCACCTATCGCAAGTCCGAGAGCGACGATCCGTACGTCAACGTGGGCCGCAACGACCCGTGCCCCTGCGGTAGCGGCAAGAAGTTTAAGTACTGCCACGGCAGGAATCGTTAATGGCTGAGGCTTTAGAGGTAACGCCCGCCGAGCTGGACGCGTTTGCGGACCGGCTCGGC
>DXZN01000006.1:31953-65616 GCA_019419645.1 Collinsella sp.
GCGAGGTCGAGTCGTATCTCCACTTGGACGAAAAGCGCACGCGCGTGACCGAGCTCGAGGCCAAAAGCGTGGCCCCCGGCTTTTGGGATGACGCCGACGCCGCCCGTGCCACCATGGAGGAAATCGCGCGCACCAAGGAAGATATCGCTGCCGTGGACAACGCGCGCGGCGAGCTTTCCGATGCCCGCGCCGCGCTGGAGCTTGCCGAGGAGATGGGGGATGACCCCGATGCCGCCGCCCTTCGCGAGGAGGCTACAGCCACGGCTGAGCGCCTGGCCCGTGCCATCGATGAGCTTGAGCTTTCGAGCTGGTTTACCGGTGAGTTCGATCACGGCGATGCCATTGTGACCATCAAGCCCGGACAGGGTGGTCTGGAGGCCCAGGACTGGACCTTCATGCTCTTTAAGATGTACATGAAGTACTGCCAGCGTCGCGGCTGGAAGGTCACGATTAACGACTGCCCCGCCGCTGAGGTCATCGGCATCGATCGCGCGACCTTTACCGTCGAAGGCAAGGATGCCTTTGGCATGCTTCGTGCCGAGGCCGGCGTCCACCGCTTGGTGCGCATTAGCCCCACCGACGACAAGAAGCGCCGCCAGACCACGTTCGCTGGCGTCGAGGTCATTCCCGTACTGCCCGATGATATCGACATCGAGATCAACCCCGATGACATCCGCGTGGACGTGTACCACGCGAGCGGCCCGGGCGGTCAGGGCGTCAACACCACCGACTCCGCCGTGCGCGTGACGCATTTTCCCAGCGGCATTGTGGTCACCTGCCAAAACGAGCGCAGCCAGATCCAGAACAAGGCCGCGTGCATGCAGATTCTCAAGGCTCGCCTGTACGAGATTGAGCTCGAGAAGCGCGCCGAGGCCCTGGATGAGATTCGCGGACCCAAGACCACGATTGGTTTTGGCAACCAGATTCGCAGCTACGTACTCTACCCGTATCAGATGGTCAAGGACCTACGCACGGGCGTGGAGACCAGCAATGTCGAGGCCGTTCTTGACGATGGTGACCTGGACCCATTTGTTATTGGCTACCATCGCTGGGCCACCGGCAACGCCGATGCAGAAGGCTCGGAGATCTAAAACATCGGGCGGCTTCAAGCCGATGCTAAGCCCAACGGTTGGACGGGTTTGTATCCGGAATAAACCCTGCGCAGGGGTGGTTTTTGTTCGGCGAATCGGTAGAATCGAATACAGCAAGAAGTTCGAAGCGCATCCGTTTGGGTGCGCTTTTTTGAGGGAGGTAGCATGGCATATCGTCTGGACATCAAGCGCATTCTATCGATGAACTTCTTTCACGACCTGCCCCAGATTATGTTGGGGTGCGCTCTGGCCGCTATTGCGACCGACCTGTTTTTGATTCCCAACGGCCTTGCTGCCGGTGGTGTTACGGGCCTTGCCACCATTATCCAGGCGGTCGGCGCATCGCGCGGCATATCGCTTCCCGTTGGTATTCAGACGATCGTGATGAACGCCTTGCTGTTGCTGGTCGTTATGCGCGAGGGCGGCATGTTCTACGTGGTGCAGACCGCGACGGGCTTTGTGCTGCTGGGCTTCTTTACCGATCTGTTCGCCCCGTTTGTAGCACCTCTGGCGGATGCGGACCTGATGCTCCCTGCCATGTGGGGCGGCATTATTACAGGCATCGGTTACGGCATGGTGCTGCGCGCCGGCGCCAACACCGGCGGCTCGGACACGATTGGCCAAATCATCTCGCGTAATACCTCGCTGCCCGTGGGCTCGACCGTCATGGCGATCGATGTTGCCGTATGCGCGCTGTCGGCTCCGGTCTTTTCAATCGAAAATGCACTATATGCAGGCCTTTCGATGGTCATTAGCGGCTACGTGATCGATGCCGTGGTCGATGGTGGCAACAAACGCCGTATGGTACTCATCATCTCGGACAAGTTCCCTGATATCGCTGCCGATATCATGTATGGCCTGGGTCGTGGTTGTACCAAGTTTAAGGCGACTGGCATGTATTCGGGTGCCGAGAAGCCGGTGATCATGGTCATCGTGAGCCGTCGAGAGCTCAATACCCTCAAGACGATCGTGCGCGAGCGCGATCCTCACGCCATTGTGACGGTCGCCGACGTTACGGAAGCTTTCGGCGAGGGATTCAAGGACATTAGCGCGTAGGGCCGACCGCGTCCCATCCAAAAGACGTTCACATTGATAAACCGTTTCATCAGCGGTTCTGCCTGCTAAATTGTTCAAATAATGATAAAAACTCTGGTAAAGCCATCAGTTTCCAGCATAATGAATGACGTACGTGCATTGCGGCTGTGTTGGGATTACCTTCGGTGCCGTGCGCATTTTGTCTAATGAGGATGAAAGGAAGGCACAATGAGCGACGAAGAGCTCAAAAAGGTTGCCAACGAGGTAAGGAAGGGCATCGTCACCGGCGTGCACGCTGCCAAGTCCGGCCATCCGGGCGGTTCGCTCGGCGCTGCCGACATCATGACCTATCTGTACTTTGAGGAAATGAACGTCGACCCGGCCCATCCCCGCAAGGCCGACCGCGATCGCTTTGTGCTTTCCAAGGGCCACTGTGCACCTGGTCTGTACGCTGTGCTCGCCGAGCGTGGGTTCTTCCCCAAGGAGGATCTTGAGACGCTGCGCCACATCGGCAGCCACCTGCAGGGTCATCCCAACATGAACGACACTCCGGGCGTTGACATGTCCACCGGTTCGCTCGGCCAGGGCATCTCCGCCGCCGTGGGCATGGCCGTTGCCGCCAAGCACTGGGGCGATACTTATCGCACGTACGCCCTGCTGGGCGATGGCGAGAGCGAGGAGGGCCAGGTCTGGGAGGCCGCCATGTTTGCCGGCAACCAGCAGCTCGACAACCTCTGTGTGATCGTCGACCACAACGGCCTGCAGATCGACGGTCCCGTCGAGGAGGTCAACGACCCCATGCCGCTCGCCGACAAGTTCCGCGCCTTTAAGTTCCACGTGGTGGAGCTTGCCGACGGCAACGATTTCGATCAGATCCGCGCCGCCTTTGCCGAGGCTCGCGCTACCAAGGGCCAGCCGACCGCCATTATCGCCGAGACCCTGAAGGGCAAGGGCGTGTCCTTTATGGAGAACCAGGTTGGTTGGCACGGCAAGGCCCCCAATGATGAACAGTTTGAGCAGGCCATGGCAGAGCTCACGGCCGCCGGAGAGGAGCTCTAGGATGGCAGACGTCAAGAAAATCGCCACGCGCGTAAGCTACGGCGAGGCCCTCGTCGAGCTCGCCAACGAGCACGATGACTTTGTGGTCCTCGACGCCGACCTGGCCGCCGCCACGCAGACCGGTAAGTTTAAGGCCGCCTGCCCTGATCGTTTCTTCGATGTGGGTATCGCCGAGAGCAACCTGATGGGTGTTGCCGCCGGTATCGCAACCACCGGTCGCGTTGCCTTCGCGAGCACCTTTGCCATGTTCGCCGCCGGCCGCGCCTTTGAGCAGGTCCGTAACTCCATCGGCTACCCGCACCTCAACGTTAAGATCGGTGCCACGCACGCCGGTATCTCGGTGGGCGAGGACGGTGCCACACACCAGTGCTGCGAGGATATCGCCCTGATGCGCGTCATCCCCGGCATGACTGTGATCGTTCCTGCCGACGACGTCGAGGCCCGCGCCGTGACGCGCGCCGCCTACGAGTGCGACGGTCCCGTGTACATGCGCTTTGCCCGTCTGGCCTCGCCGGTTATCAACGACCCCGAGACCTACAAGTTTGAGCTGGGTCGCGGCATCGTTATGCGCGAGGGCGCCGACGTTACCATCATTGCCTGTGGTCTGATGGTCGGCGAGGCTCTCGAGGCCGCCGAGCAGCTTGCTGCCGAGGGCATCGATGCCGAGGTCATCAACATGCACACCATCAAGCCCATCGATGCCGACCTGATCGTCAAGAGCGCCACCAAGACCGGCCACGTCGTGACCGTCGAGGAGCACTCTGTGATCGGTGGCCTGGGCAGCGCCGTTGCCGACGTCCTGTGCGAGCAGTGCCCGACGCCGCTCAAGAAGATCGGCGTCAACGACACCTTCGGTGAGTCTGGCCCGGGTGCCGAGCTCCTGCACAAGTACGGCCTGGACGCCGCCAACATCGTGGCGACCACCAAGGAGTTCTTGGCATAAGGCAAGACGAGGCAAAGTATCGTCTCAACAACCACATCCAAGCCAGAACAGGGGCATCCCCAAAGAGGGCGCCCCTGTTTTTGTTGAATTTAAATTAGAGTCCTGCCAAGCAAAGGTCCCATGGGGAAACGGGCCCATCCCAACAAAGTGCAATTCAGACCCTTCCAACTTTGTATGCGCAGCATTTCAAGTTGGTGCGTCGGTCCCATAGTAGCCGCAGGCCGGGCGCAGGGTTACCTCCCAAATCTTTCCGCAGCGCAGGCCGGCGTTTGTCCGCAGCTCCGCAGGAGCAGGACAAATGCCGGCCATGCGCGAGGACGATTTGGGAGGTAACCCTGCGCCCGGCCGGTGGGATCCCAAAGCCCGCCATGCTTCTTATGTGCAGCAAAGCTAATGCTGCTAAAATGTAAAGCGCTCATGTAGTTTAAACGCACGACGATAAGGAGCACCAGTGGGTAACCACTTCCGTACCTCCGGTGCGGGCGATGATGCCCCCAAGACGCAGACGGGCGTCCAGGGCAGTCGTTTCGCCACTCCGGATTCAGAGGGCCGGCCTGTTGCTCAGGCCCCCGCTCAGCCGGCAGATCAGGCACAGCCGGCATCCGATCCCTTTGCCTACAATCCCACCAGCGATGTCGCGCTTTCCGGCACGGCGGGTTTTGAGCCCGTTCAGGCCGTGACCGCTCGCGTGGAGCAGCCTCAGGCTGGCGCCGCCACGCCGCAGCCTACCATGGCCGGCATTCCCGACCCCATGGCCCCTGCGACGCCGGTTCCTCAGCCTGCGCAGTCCGGTCTCTTTGCCGCTATTCCCGATCCCACGCAGCCTGCTGTCCCGGTGGTCGAGAGCGATCAGGCCGCCGAGGTCGCAAGCCTCGATAACGCGCTCAACAACCCCGATTTTACGTCGGTGTTTGCGCCCATCGATCCGCAAGCCAGCCGCAAGAAGATGGCCAAGCAGGCCGGTGTCGAGCCCGTCATCCTTATGGAGCATGTCACCAAGATCTATCCGGCACAGCCCAACAAGCCTGCACTCGACGACATCAACATCGAGATCTATCCGGGCGAGTTCGTCTTCCTGGTCGGTCATTCCGGCTCGGGTAAGACCACGCTGCTGTCGACGCTCAACCGCGACGTCAAGCCGACGAGCGGCCGCATCCTGGTTGCCGGTCAGGACCTCATGAAGATCAAGAATCGCAAGGTTCCGTTCCTGCGTCGTCAGATTGGCGCCGTGTTCCAGGACTTTAAGCTTCTGCCTCAAAAATCTGCCTACGAAAACGTGGCGTTTGCCCTGCAGTGCATCGGCAAGCCCAAGGGCGTTATTCGCAGCCAGGTTCCCGAGGTGCTGCGTCTGGTCGGCCTGGCTGATCAGATGGACTCGCTGCCCGATCAGCTTTCCGGTGGCGAGCAGCAGCGCGTTGCCGTTGCCCGCGCCATGGTCAACCGCCCGCCGCTTTTGATCTGTGACGAGCCCACGGGCAACCTCGACCCGGCGATTTCGCTGGGCATCATGAAGCTGCTCGAGCGCATTAACCGCACCGGCACCACCGTGATCGTCGCTACGCACGACCGCGAGATGGTCGATAGCATGCACCGTCGCGTGATCGCCCTCGAGGGCGGCCACGTAATCCGCGACCAGGAGAGGGGAGGTTACGGCAACTATGGCACCAACTAACGTGGGCTACTCGCTCAAAGAGGCAATGAGCCACTTCTTCCGTAACTGGACCACCTCGCTCGGCGCCGTCATCACGATCTTCCTTTCGCTGTTTATCATCGGCCTGTTCATCATGGGTTCCGCGATGCTGAACTCCGTGATCGGCACCGTCGAGGATCAGGTTGTCATCAACGCGTTCATTAGCGATGACGCCGATCAGGCCGATGTCCAGGCTTTTGAGGCCGAGCTTAAGACGTGGAATAACGTCAAGTCCGTGACCTATAAGGACAAGGACGACGCGCTGGCCGAGTATACGAGCAAGATGTCGGGCAACGCCGACGCCACCATGAGCGCGCTCGATGGCCAGAACCCGCTGCCGGCTTCGTTTGCAATTGAGATGGACGATCCGTCCAAGGTCGAGAGCACGGCCCAGAAGCTCAAGAAGAACGCCGACTTCCAGAAGATCGCGGATGACGGCGACGTCAACGCGAGCGTGCTGTACGGCCAGGAGGAAGTGAGCCGCCTGTTCCAGGTGACCAACTACATCCGCATCGCCGCCGTGGTGCTCGTTGGCCTTCTGACCTTTATCGCATTCATCTTCATCAACAACACGATTCGCCTGTCCATCACGGCGCGTCGTCGTGAGATTGCGATTATGCGTCTGGTCGGCGCCAGCAACGGCTTCATTCGCGGCCCGTTTATCACCGAGGGCGTACTGCAGGCCATTTTGGGCTCGCTGCTTTCCATCGGCGTTCTGGAGCTGCTGCGCAATCTGATGATTCCGCGTCTGCAGGAGAGCATCGGCTGGATGTCGTTTGCCCTGCCGATGCAGTACTACCTGGTGACCTATGCTGCGCTGATTCTGGTCGGTGTGATTATCGGTCTCTTTGGTTCTGCCATAGCCATGCGCCGCTACCTGCGCGTGTAGGCATGTCTGGAATTCATCCCTTCCAACGGGTCGTCTCTTATGGGGCGGCCCGTTTTTTGATCCCAAGGGAACGGCAGGAAAGCGAATCATTTGGGTAGACTCTTTGGAGTTCGTCATCGATAGCAAGGAGGCGCCATGGGGCGCAATAACAAGCATAAGCGCGGTGCCCGAAATAAGCGTGGGCCGGTGCGCAGCGAACGCCGTCCGAGCCTGACCGGGCGCGTGCAGCTCCATGAGCATGGCGCCTATGTCATAACCGAGAGCGGCGACTACAAGGTTATGGGCCGCGGTAAGCGCGAGATCATGGATGGCGATACCGTTGCCGTGAGCATTAAGAACAGCCCGCACGGTGAGCGGCGCGCCGTGATCGAAGGCGTGGTTGAGCGCGCAGCCATAAGCGTGGTGGGTACGTACCAGACCGCTGGTCCGCTCGGTGTGATCGAGCCGCTCGATTCGCGCCTGAAGGCCGACTTCTTCATTCTGCCCGAGGATACCTCGGCGGATCGTCTGGGCGTCCACCCGGGTGATGCCGTTGTCGCGCGCATTTTGACCTACCCGACGCGCCTGGAATCGGGCACCGTGACGATCGAACGCCGCATTGGCGGAGATGACGCGCCCGATTTGGGCGTTCAATACGTGATGGCGCGTTACGGCTATACCGATAGCTATCCCGAGGCCGCGCTGGACGAGGCCGAGGGACTTTCGCTCGATGTGTCCGCGGCGCTTAAGGACCCGCTCCGCCGCGATCTGCGCGACCGCTTTGTCATCACGATCGACCCGGTCGACGCGCGCGACTTTGACGATGCCATTTCGCTTGAGCGCACGCCCGAGGGTGGCTACAAGCTGGGTGTGCATATCGCTGACGTTTCTCACTATGTGGCTTGGGACGGGCATATCGATCTTGAGGCTCGCCATCGTACGACATCGGTGTATCTGGCCGATCGCGTGCTTCCCATGCTGCCCGAACGCCTGTCCAATGACCTGTGTTCGCTTCGCCCTGACGAGGACCGTCTTGCGTTTACCGTTGACATTGAACTCGATGCGCAGGGTCGCGTGCGGCATTACGATCCGTACCCCAGCGTGATTCGCTCGCGTGTGCGTATGGACTATGACGGCGCCGAGGCGCTGCTGGTGCGCGCCGGCGCGGTGGAGTATGGGGTGCTGGAGGGTGCGGCCGAGGATGTTGCGGCTGCTGAGGCCTCGCGCGAGGAGGCGCTTGAGCGCGGTCTTGCGTGCGAGAAGGCCGCCCGCGGCTGCAACGTCGACCTCGGCAATTTCCTTGTCGCCGCCAACGAACTCGCCGAACTTCGCCGTCGTATTCGTCGCGTCCGCGGCTCAGTCGATTTTGACACGGCCGAGATTCGCGCTCTATTGGATGAGGACGGAGTACCCGTGCAGATTGTGGCGCGCGAGCGTTCGTGTGCCACGTCGCTTATCGAGGAAGCCATGCTGCTCGCCAACGAGTGCGTTGCAGAGTGGCTGGCAGACCGTGATATCGAGGCCTGCTATCGCGTGCATGAGGATCCGAGCCCCGATAGCCTGCACGGTGCCGCCGTTGCGCTGGCGCAGCTAGGCATCATCGACGATCGCCGTGCTGCCGGTATTGCCCTGGGGAGTCCCGATGAGCTGCAGGCTGCAGTTGATGCTGCCGCCGGTACGGCCAACGCACCGCTCGTCAACACGCTGCTTCTGCGCAGCATGCAGCGCGCGCTGTACAAGCCGCGCAACGAGGGCCACTTTGCGCTCGCCGCGCCGTGCTACTGCCACTTTACGAGTCCCATCCGTCGCTACCCCGATCTGGTGGTGCACCGCGTACTCAAGCTGCAGTTGGCCTATGAGCAGCTCGGCGGCAAGGACGCCTTGGTCCGTACGCCGCGGCTGATCGGCAAGGGGCGCGAGTCGCTGCCGCGCATTCTGCCGCAGATCTGCCGCGCATGCAGCGATGCCGAGCGCGCGGCAGATGCCGCCAGCCATGCGACGCAAAAGATCAAGATTGCCCAGTACTATGAGGACCGTCTGGGCGAGCGCTATGCCGGAACCGTCTCGTGGATTAGCAGCATGGGCCTCTTTGTACGCTTGGACCTGACGCAGGTCGAAGGCTTGGTTTCGATCAAGAGCCTGGGCAACGAGTGGTTCGAGTTCGACGAGGACGCGCTAACGCTCACAGGTGCCGACACGGGCACCCGTTACGAGCTGGGGCAGCGCGTAATTATCGAGGTCTCGCGCGTCAATACCACGCGTGGGCACTTGGACTTTAAGCTTATCCATTAGCCAAATCCCGACTCATGGTGGGGGAGCGGAGGGCGGCCTTTCGGGACCGCCCTTCGCATTTGAATCGTGGCTACCTTGCCGTCTGCTCGGCCGCCCGCTTACCTGCTATTTGAGAGGTAAAACCTACCAAAATAAACCTGTCCCTTTTTGGCAGGTTTACAAGAAAGCGGGGATGAGATGGCGACGGTGTACGGTTATGCGCGGGTGAGTTCGCGCGATCAGAATCTGAATCGGCAGCTGGATGCGCTGGGCGCCTATGGCGTGGGCTCAGCGAATATTTATGCCGACCATGCGAGCGGCAAGGACTTCGATCGACCGCATTATCGCGAACTGCTGCACGTCCTGGGAGACGGGGACGTGCTGGTGGTGCTTTCTATCGACCGACTTGGCCGTAATTACTCCGAGATTCTTGAGGAATGGCGACGCATTACCAAGGAGCTCGGGGTTGCCATTGTGGTGTTGGACATGCCATTGCTTGACACGCGCGTCAGGGCCAGCGGCGCGCCGGATGTGACCAACACCCTGATTGCCGATATTGTGCTGCAACTGCTGAGCTACGTGGCGCAGGTGGAGCGCGAGAATATCCATCGGCGCCAGGCGGAGGGAATTGCAGCGGCGCGGGCGCGAGGGGTCCGTTTCGGTCGACCTCGCAAGCCGTGCCCTCCTCAGTTTGAGCTGGTGCGCGATAGCTATGAGGCGGGCGATATTACCCGCAGCCAGGCGGCAAAGTGCCTGGGCGTGTGCGTGGGGACGTTCGATCGCTGGATGCGCGAGGCGGGGTAGGGGTTTGCGTCGCTTTGTCGCTTCCTGTTGCGATTCAAATTTTGATACGGTGACGATGCCATTTGGGGCTACACTCGCTGATATTCAAAAAAGGAGGTTGGCCCTTGGCACGCGTAAAACAAATAATCGGATGGACCGCGATCGCTCTGTTCACTGCAACGCTGGCGGGCATCTGGGTGCTGACGGAGCAAAACGCGGCGCAGACGTCGTTGCTGAGCGAGTCCACCGCGCGTGTGGTGGAGGGTCAAGCTACGGGCGTACAGGCTGCCGACGTCGCGGGTGAAGCTCAGACCGAGAACGGGATGACCGGGGGCACCGATTCGGCTGCTTCGAATGTCCGGTCTGGCCGACTTGCTTCCATTCGCATGTGGGTGGGCACGAACGTCCGTCGCGTTGCCCATACCGTAGAGTTTTTCTTCGTCGGATTGTTCGCCTCGGTGGTCGTGGTTTGCTTTTCCAGGCGTCCGTGGAGCGTATGCTCCCGTTGCGTGCCCGTGTTGCTCTTTTGTGCCGTCTGCTCCGTTGGCGATCAGGTGCATAAGATCTTTGTTCCCGGCAGGCATTTCGACGTTATCGATTTAGGATTCGATGCTGCGGGCTATGTCACCGCCATGCTGTTGGTATTGCTGGCAGCGGCGTTGGTGCGCCATGCGACTCGGCCGATCGGCGCCCATGCGAGGCGCTAGCCGGTAACAAACCCGTTTCTGATAATGCGACCTTGTTGAATTATTTTGTGTCGCGCGTATTTCCGAGCGGTCGGATTTGAGGGGCGAGCGGTAGAACGCTCGCCCTTTGTGCGCCACGATGCGGCACAATGTACCGCAAAAGCTGTTTGTATCCGATACGAATCGTTCGTTGGTCTTTAATTCTTCTCAACGGAGGTGTTTGAGATGGCAAACGGATTGCTTTTGCGGCTTCGCGAGCGTGAGCTCAGTGCGAGCCCGGCGGAACGCAATGTCATCGCATATGTAAGCGCTCATCCGCACGAGGTAGTCGGGCTGTCCGTCCGCGGTCTTGCCGATGTCACGTTCTCCTCGCCCTCGAGCATTTTGCGCTTTTGCAAGCGCTTGGGTTTTGCGGGCTACAAGGAGTTCCAGCGCGAACTGATTGCCGAGCTGGCGCTCTTGGGTGACAAGAAAGACGTTGCCCTCGAGGACATCTCCATGGATGACAGCGTCGAACATATCGTGGGGAAGGTGATGAAAAGCAACGTGCGCACGATCGAAGCGACGGCGCGAACGCTCGATTACACCGTCTTGGAGCGATGTGCGGCCTATCTTAAGCGGGCACGTGCGGTCAATCTGATCGGTATCGGTGCCTCTCGTTTGGTCGCGCACGATCTGGCGCAAAAGCTCATGCGTGTCGACAAGGAGTGCCATCTGTACGACGACTGGCATGATCAGCTCTTGTGTGCCAAGAACATGCATGAGGGCGATATGGCAATCGCCTTTAGCTACTCGGGCTTGACGCAAGAGGTGCTGGACTGCACCGCCGAGGCTCAACGTCACAACTGTCCCGTTGTGGCCGTTACCAAAGTAGATGGATCATCCAAGCTTGCCACCGTGGCCGATGCCGTGCTCGGCGTCGCTGCGAGTGAACCCTTGGTCCGCAGCGGTGCCATGGCTTCGCGTATGGCCCAGCTTATGGTTGTCGATGCCCTGTACGCTGCTTACGTTGCCAGCGACTACGAACGGGCGACGCATGTCATTAAGCAAAACTACATCGAGAAACAGGAAAGATGAGGTGAATGAAATGCTCGATTTAACAAAATTCACGACCGAACAGCGTAATCAAAGTTCAATGGACCTCGATACGATGACATCGCTGCAAATCGTCACGACGATGAATGATGAGGATCTTCGTGCCGTCCAGTCGGTCACGAAGGTGTTGCACCAGGTTGCCACAGCAATCGACTGGGCTGCTGAGGCACTCGAGCGCGGCGGGCGCGTCTTTTACATGGGCGCAGGCACCAGCGGTCGTCTGGGTGTACTCGACGCTTCGGAGTGTCCGCCCACGTTTGGCGTGTCACCCGATCTGATTGTCGGGCTCATTGCCGGAGGCGAGACGGCGTTTATCAAGGCTGTCGAAGGTGCCGAAGACAGCGAGGAGCTTGGCGCGAGCGACCTGCGGGAGCGTGGACTCTCGGACAGGGATCTTGTCGTTGGCCTGGCGGCAAGCGGTCGTACTCCCTATGTGGTGGGCGGCCTTGTGTACGCCAAGGCAACTGGGTGCAAGACCATTGCAATTGCCTGCAACCAAGGGTCGAAGATCGGGGAGAGCGCAGATCTTGCCATTGAACCCGTGCCCGGTCCCGAGGTGCTGACCGGCTCAACGAGACTCAAGGCGGGAACGGTTCAAAAGCTCATTCTCAACATGATTTCGACCGGTGCCATGGTCAAGATCGGCAAGGTATACCAAAACCTGATGGTCGATGTGCAGCAGACGAACGAGAAGTTGGTGGTGCGCGGCCAGAACATCGTGATGGAGGCGACCGGCTGCACGCGCGAGCGCGCTATTCAGGCGCTTGCAGATGCCGGCGGCCACGTAAAAACCGCTATTGTCTCGGTACTGCTGGGCTGCGATGCCGAGCAGGCTGCGGTAGCTCTTGAGCGAGCGAGAGGCCATGTCCGTGCTGCGGTGAGTGGCCATGAGAAGAGCAATGCCGATGCCCAATAGGTGCGCGGCGTGAGCTGATATGACATCCAGACGAGATACCCAATACAAGGAGGAGTTATGACGAACAAAGAGCTGGCTCAAAAGCTGCTGGACCTTTTGGGCGGTAAAGACAACGTGTTGGCAAACGCGGCGTGCATGACGCGCCTGCGCGTGACCGTCAAAGACACGGGCAACGTCGACACGGAGGGTATTAAGGCACTCGACGGCGTGATGGGCTTGGTCGAGGACGACACGATGCAGATCGTGCTGGGTCCGGGCAAGGTGAATAAGGTGCTCGAGGAGTTCTCCAAGCTCACCGG
The DNA here is from genome assembly GCA_019419645.1 of Collinsella sp. Classification (GTDB taxonomy): domain Bacteria; phylum Actinomycetota; class Coriobacteriia; order Coriobacteriales; family Coriobacteriaceae; genus Collinsella. The sequence continues at coordinate 44,690 of DXZN01000006.1, forward strand.
CCTTGCGAAAGGCGTTGCTGACGAGAGCGTGGTTGACGCTGCGGCCACAAACAAGGCCGCGCAGAAGGCAAAGTACGAGTCCAAGCCGGTTCAGGCCTTCCTCAAGAAGATTTCCAATGTCTTCGTCGCCCTGCTTCCCGGCATCATTGCGGCTGGCCTCATCAACGGTATCTGCAACGTCATTAACGTCTCGACGGCAGGCGCGCTTGCAGGCGAGTGGTGGTACCAGGGCATTCGTTCCATGGGCTGGGCCCTGTTTGCCTATCTGCCCATCTTGGTGGGCTATAACGCGGCACGTGAGTTTGGCGGCTCCGCTGCGCTGGGCGGCATCGCCGGCATGATGTGTATCGCCAACAGTGCCATGCCCCTGCTTGCGCCTGGCGCGGCTGATCCTGCCACTGCCATTCTACTGCCGCTCACCAATGCGCAGTACAACCCCGCAGCGGGCGGCATGATCGCGGCTCTTATCGCTGGCGCATTTTTTGCCTGGATGGAGCGTCAGATTCGCAAGGTTATGCCCAACGCGCTCGACACGTTCTTGTCCCCGCTGCTGGTGCTCATCATCGGCGCCTTTGCTCTGATGCTCGTCATCCAGCCGGTTGGCGCATGGCTGACGACTGCCATCTTTAGCGTTTTGACCTTTATCTTCGAGAAGCTGGGCGTCCTGGGTGGCTATATCCTGTCGGCAGGCTTCTTGCCGCTGGTTTCCGTCGGCCTGCATCAGGCGCTCACGCCGATCCACGCTATGCTCAACGATCCCGACGGCGCTACCAAGGGTATCAATTACCTGCTTCCCATCCTTATGATGGCTGGCGGCGGCCAGGTCGGTGCCGGTTTGGCGCTGTACTTTAAGACCAAGAACGCCAAGCTCAAGAAGTACGTTGCAGAGTCCATTCCCGTTGGAATCCTGGGTGTTGGCGAGCCTCTGATGTATGCCGTTACGCTGCCGCTCGTTCGTCCGTTTGTGACGGCCTGCCTGGGTGCCGGATTTGGCGGCGCGCTCGCGGCGCTGCTTCACATCGGCACGGTTTCTCAGGGCGTTTCCGGTCTGTTTGGCCTGCTGATCGTCGTTCCTGGTCAGCAGCTCGGCTACGTTGCCGCTATGCTGCTTGCCTATGCCGCTGGCTTTGTCCTGACGTGGTTCTTTGGCGTCGACGAGCAGAAGATCAACGAGTTCTTTGGCGAGTAGTTTGATATCGCGAGCCGTGTTGCTCAGGGCTCGCGGCGCGCGGCAGATTTCTTGATGCTATGGTTGTGCCGGCGGGGCTAACTGCTCCGCCGGCCTTTTTTAAAGGAGTGTTGAAGCGTGAAAACGGGTATTTCGATTTATCTTTCCAGCCCTTTGCAGGATATTGAGCGGACGATTGAGCGTGGTGCCGCGGCGGGTGCGCGCTACGCGTTCACCTCACTGCATATTCCCGAGGATGGGGGAGCGGCGTATGCCGATAAGGTCCGTCATGTGCTGTCGCTGCTCTCCGCCCGCGGCATTGCGCTCATTGCCGATGTGGGGCCTCGCACGTGCGATTTGCTCGGGCTTGAGCGCATCGAGGACCTGCGCGATCTGGGGTTGGAATACCTTCGTTTGGACTATGGCTTTAGCGCCCAACGGGTCGCGGAGCTGTCCGGTGTATTTCGCATAGTGGTCAATGCATCGACGGTGAGTTCTGATGAAATCGCATCGTGGCGTGAGGCCGGTGCCGATGTGACTCGTTTTGCCGCCTGCCACAATTTTTACCCCAAGCCTTATACCGGTTTAGCTCTGGAGGACATTGCTCGGGTGAATCTTCGTCTTGCGGCGCTTGGATTCGAAATCATGGCTTTTGTGCCGGGCGATGCTAACGTTCGCGGGCCGGTATTCGAGGGACTGCCGACGGTCGAGACGCAGCGCGGTCGCGCGTCAAAGGTTGCTCTCAATATGCTTGAGCTTGCACATGGCGCCGATTGCGACATTGTGTTGGTCGGCGACCCCGATCTTTCCGATGCGGGCTGGACGCAGTTTGCTCATGTTTCCGCCGGATACGTGGACCTGCAATGCGAGCTTGAGCCCGGTTATGCCTATGTACGTGGGCAGATTCATCACGACCGACCCGATTCGAGCACCCTCATCTTTAGGTCTCAGGAGTCGCGTACGACGCTTAAGCCGGATTTCGTGCCGATGGATGCCGGTGCCGGCCTGTCACGAAAGACGGGGTCGATCGCTGTGAGCAACAGCGGCTATGGGCGCTACGAAGGCGAGCTTGAGATTGCGCGGGTCGATCTTCCCGGTGACGAGCGCATGAACGTTGCGGGTCATATCTCGCCCGAGGCAATGGAGCTGCTGCCGTTCATCAAACGCGGATTCGGGGTACGGTTCGTTTAGCGTGTGGCCCGTGGGCTACAATTGGCCCATCATGCGAAGGCGCCTCGTGTGGCGTGTGCCTGCGTTGGCCGATCTATATTCGGAGGATTCCCATGACCGTACTGTTTGTTGAATATCCCAAGTGCTCGACCTGTAAGAAGGCCAAGGCATGGCTGGACGAACACGGGGTAGAGTATATCGACCGCGATATCGTTTTGGACAATCCCACGGCTGATGAGCTTGCGACCTGGATTGCTCGTTCGGGACTGCCGGTGCGGCGCTTCTTTAATTCGTCGGGCATGAAATATCGAGAGCTGGGCCTGAAGGCGCGTCTGGATGCGGGCATGACGGATCGGGAGTGCTACGAGCTGCTGGCGACCGACGGCATGCTGGTTAAGCGCCCACTGCTGGTGGGCGACGACTTTGCGATTCCCGGCTTTAGGGAATCGGCTTGGGTCGAGGCGTTGCTGTAGCGGCTGCGGAAAGTGCGACCCGTTTTGAGCTTCGATTACGGGATACGGTTTCCGGTTGAGGGCTCGATGGGAAAGTGGGGACCGGTTTGAGCTTGAAATCTGGGACGCACTTTCCGCCGGCAGGCTTGCCCCAGTCAGTCCTCCAACTGCGCCCATTCGTGCGGATCGTAGACCTTTACGTGCTTGTTGGGCTTGCCGCTCCAGTACTCCTCGTCCATAAAGGGCAGATATGCCTGAACGCCGGGGCAGATAAAGGGGATCCGCTGCTGTTGCAGTCGCTCGCGCTGGCGCTGCTCCAGGTGCGCCTCGGATATGACGGTCGGCATACCGGACAGCTCGACGAGGCTTGCCTGGATTCGCTTAAGGTCGGGGAGTCCCGCGTGCCATGACATCCGCATGATCAAAAAGGATGCACGGCGGTATTTTGCCTGCATCACCGTGATGGCGGGGCGCAGAGTGGGATGGATTTTGTCCCGTTCGGGCCAAAGGTCAGCAGTGATCTCGAGGCCCAGGGTCTCCCATAGGTAATCAAGCTCTTCGTCCATGGCGCCTCGATATCTACGTGATCATTGATGCTTCGATTGTGTTGCCTGGTGCTATCGTTTTCGCGGTAGAATCTGCCAACGGTTGACGGCTACCGCTCGCGGCGTTTTGCCCTTCGTGTACAGCGGTCGGCTTCACAGGTCCTTCACGGGTTGGACTAAATTAGGCCAATTTGACTGAATTTTAAAAAAGTCAAAATTGGGGCTTGCGTCACGGCGGTACTTCCCGTATATTTCTTTCTTGCGCAAAGGCACAGCCGAGCGCAGCGATGCAGTCATTGGGATGTCGTCTAATGGCAGGACAGCGGATTCTGGTTCCGTCAATGGGGGTTCGACTCCCTCCATCCCAGCCATTGCATTTGCTACATATGGCCCGTTCGTCTAGCGGTTTAGGACGCCGCCCTCTCAAGGCGGAGATCACCAGTTCGAATCTGGTACGGGCTACCAAAATTGAACGCCCGGGCCTCGTTAGAGACCCGGGTTTTGTGTATTGACCGATATTTAAGGCGCGCGTTGAGTCTGCCGCCCGGACCGAGGAGTTGTCATGGACCTGCCTATCAGCTTGGAAGACATCACGTATGCCGAGAACTATCTGGCGCAGGGCGACCTGGCTACGGCGACGCCGCTGCTTGAGCGTCTGGTGGAGCTCGCCGAGGAGTATATCGACGCTGAGTGCAAGACGGAGGAGAAGCGCCAGTACTTTAGCTTCGACAGCAAGTTTGAGCGCCTGGCCTATCGCCGTGTGGAGAAGGATCCGCGCGAGCTGGTGCAGGTCGAGGTTCCCTTTGACCGCCTGTACTCCGACATGGCGTTTGCCTACATTCGCCAGCAGGATTATGTGAGTGCTCGGAATGCCCTGATGCAGGCCGTGCGTTGGGATCCCATGAACTGCAACTATCGCTTGGACTTGGCCGAGCTGTTCCGCGCGCTCGAGGACAAGCAGGAGTGGGCATCGCTCTCGTTCTCGGTGCTGGAGCGCGCGAGCGACGGTAAGTGCGCCGCACGCGCCTACACCAACTTGGGTCAGTACTTCTTGGAGCCCGAGACCGAGAACATTTCGGCTGCCGTGGGCTGCGCGCGTCTGGCGCTGCGCCTGGCACCCAATGATGCGCATACGACGCGCCTGCTCAACAAGATCCATACCACCTATCCGGATGCCGCGGACGAGAGTGACGACCATGTGATGGGTGAGCTCGCCCTGCAGGGCGTGCCGACCTCGCCTTCGGCCGAGATCGCCATCTGCCTGATCATGTGCGCGACCGATGCTGCAAGCGACGGCGACAAGCAGGAGGCTACGCGTCTGACGGTCCGTGCCCGCGACCTGGTGGGCGAGGAGGCATGCGCGGCGATTATCAAGCTGGTGCGCGAGAGCGATGCCGAGCTTAATGCCGAGCGCAGGGCAAAGCGCGAGGCTGCGGGCTCAAACGCCAATGGCGCCAAGGAGGCCGGCGATGCCCAGTAAGCGCGAGCGCAAGCTCATTTCCAAGAATCGCTCGGCACATCACGAGTACTTTATCGATGAGACGTTTGAGTGCGGTATTGAGCTGAGCGGTACCGAGGTCAAGTCGATTCGCGAGCGCGCGTGCCAGATTACCGATACCTTTGCACTGATTCGTGGCGGGGAGTGCTGGCTCGTCGGCCTGCATATCCACCCTTATAGCCATGGTGGCGTGTGGAATCGCGATCCCGACCGTCGGCGCCGTCTGCTGCTGCACCGCAAGGAGATCGACTTTCTTGACGGCAAACTTCGCAACCGTGGTTATGCGCTGGTTCCGTTGGAGCTCTACTTTAATACCGACGGTCGCGTAAAACTGCTGCTGGGCCTGGGTCGCGGCAAGAAGCTCTACGACAAGCGCGAGGACATGGCCAAGCGTGATGTCCAACGCGAGATCGACCGCGCCCTCAAGGAGCGCAACCGCTAGGAGCGAGTTCACGGGAAGGTGCCCTACCGCGCCCGCCCCGTCTTCCTTGCTGTTTTGCCATATATTTCCAAAAGACGGCGTCCGTTATGGGCGCCGCTTTTTATGGGTACATACAGCCTTAAGGTTCAATCCCGGGTTAGGGGAGTACTTGTTATGGACAAAACTGCGTTCTTTACCATGCCGAGTGGGCTCTATGTGGTGAGTGCCGCGGCCGACGGGCTGCGTGCCGGCTGCGTTATCAACACGGCGGTGCAGGTGACGGCAGCACCGCCTCGCATCTCGGTTGCCGTAAACAAGGAAAATGTGACCGCTGGCGTGATCGAGACTGCCAAGGCCTTTGCGCTGACCGTGATCGACCAGACGGCGGATATGCTCTACATTGGCAACTTTGGATTTCGCACCAGCAGCAACTATGACAAGTTTGCCAAATACGAGACCCGCGAGACGGCTCTGGGCATGCCCTATGTGCCCGAGCATGCGGCGGCCCTGTTTAGCTGCCGTTTGATCGACACTGTGGATGTGGGCACGCATCTACTGTTTATCGGCGAGGTCGAGGATGCCGAACGCCTGAGTGACGAGACGCCGCTCACCTACGATTACTATCACAAGGTCCTAAAGGGCAAGACGCCTCCGAAGGCGTCCTCGTATCAAGGCTAGAAATGTTTTAAAAATACTTGCATTATATTATTGAGAATCTATACTGATAAATGAAGTACATCACCAGTCACGTTCGAGAGGAGAACATCATGGCTGAGGAGAAGAAGACGTATAAGTTCGTGTGCGTCGTTTGCGGTTACGAGGTTGAGGTCGATACGCCCGAGCTGCCCGAGGATTATGTGTGCCCGGTGTGCGGCGTCGGTCCCGATCAGTTTGAGCTCGTCGAGGAGTAGCTCGCAGGCACACGGCGATTAGCCATACAGAGCTCTGTCCAAGGGCCCCGGTCGAATTCACGGCCGGGGCCCTTTTCCTCCGTCCCCAAGGGATCACGGCTGCTGTTAGCCGATCCTGTCTGTCGTGAGTCTGGCCGACCGTTTGTCTCAATCTGTAACATGTGGCGGCTCAAAACGGGCCTATCTGTTACAGATTGAGACAAAAGGTTGGAGCTGAAGAAATGTCTCAATCTGTAACATCTAGAAGCGGAAAATGGGTCCACTTGTTACAGATCAAGACAAACCAAAACCGTCCGGCAGAAGATCTCAACCTGTAACATCTAACAGTGAAAACGGGGTCTACGTGTTACAGATTGAGACAAACGGAGCTGTCCCTCGGAAAGATCTCAATCTGTAACATCTAGACATCAAAAGCGGGTCTAGATGTTACAGATCGAGACATTTGCCTGGGCAGGTGTCCCGCCCCATTACATCCCTGTCAACAACACGACATCGAGAATCGTCACGATGGCACCGATCCCTACGAGCAGCGCGTTGAGCGGGCGCGAGTTGGCGTATTTACCCATGACGCGGGGTGAACTGGTGAGCCGTATGAGCACAAAGACCGTAATCGGCAGTTGAAGCGACAGCAGTGCCTGACTCCAGATGAGACCTTCAAAAGGATTTGGGACGACCAGGCACGCCGTCACTGCGCCGACGAAACAGGCCGCCACCCCGATCGAGGAATGTCGGTCGTGGATATCGTATTCCTCGTCGAACATGCCCGCAGTGATGGTTCCCGCCGCCATGCCCGCTGTCACGCTGCTCGATAGTCCCGCGAACAGCAGCGCCACGGCAAAGATGGTCGAGCTCGCCGGGCCCAAGATGGGGGAGAGCGTGGCCGCTGCGACGGCGAGGTCGTCTACGACCATGCCGTGCGCAAAGAAGGTCGTTGCGGCCAGGATGACCATGGCCGAGTTGATTGCCCAGCCCACGCCCATCGAAAAGAGCGTGTCGAAGAGCTCGTAGTGCAGACGTTCTTCGATAACTTGCTCGCCTTGGCCTTCGAAGTGCATGGATTGGATGACCTCGGAGTGCAGAAAAAGGTTGTGTGGCATAACGACCGCACCCAGGACACTCACGATAATCGCGGCAGAGCCAGTGGGCATACTAGGCGTGATCCAGCTTGCGGTTGCTTGCGGCCAGTCGACTTTGACCAGCGCGAGCTCTGCTAAAAACGAGAGTCCCACCACACCCACGAAGGCGATGATCCAGCGTTCGGCGCGCTTGTAGGAGCTCGTCATGAGCATCGCCATCGATACTGCCGCCACGATGACGCAGCCCGCGCGCACGGGCAGCCCAAAGAGCATTTGAAGGGCAATCGCGCCACCCAGGACTTCGGCCATGGCGGTGGCGACGGTCGCGAGATAGGCACTGGCGAGTACCGTGCGTCCAACGAAGCGGGGGAGGTAACGTGTCGTGGCCTCGGCAAGGCAGGCGCCCGTGGCGATACCCAGGTGCGCCGCGTTGTGCTGCAGCACAATGAGCATAATCGTGGACAGCGTGACGATCCACAGCAGCGCGTAGCCAAACTGCGAGCCCGCGGCCATATTGGAGGCCCAGTTGCCCGGGTCGATAAAGCCGACGGTCACGAGCAGCCCGGGGCCGATATGCCGCGCAATGTCTAGGCCTCCGTGACCGCCGGTGCGCCGGGAACCAAAGTGTTGTTTGAGATGGTTGAGCATGGTGCGCTCCTGTGTATGGGCCGCGTGACGTCGCATCTGGGCCGTGCGGCGCCACGCGTCGGATTTGGGTTGGGGCTACTTGTGCGCTTTGCCCTGATTGGCCACGTCGTCGATCTTGGCGGCGATGGTCGCCGGGTCGCCGATGTAGCGCTTGTCGAGGACGTTGAAATCTGTGTCGAAGGTGTAAACGAGCGGCACGCCGGTGGGGATGTTGACCTTGAGGATCTCCTCGGGCGTGAGGTGCTCGAGCTTCATGACGAGTGAGCGCAGGGAGTTGCCGTGTGCGGCGATGAGTACGCGCTTGCCGGCGAGCATCTGGGGGCGAATTTCGTCTTCGAAATAAGGCCAGGCGCGGGCGATCGTGTCCTTGAGGCACTCGGTATAGGGCAGCTGATCGGGTGCGACGTCGCGGTATTGCTCCTGGGTGTGGGGATCGCGCGCGTCGTTCGGCTCGAGTGCCGGCGGGCAGATATCGAAGGAGCGGCGCCAGATGAGCACCTGTTCGTCGCCGTGCTCCGCGGCGGCATCGGCCTTGTTGAGACCCTGCAACGCACCGTAGTGGCGCTCGTTGAGCTTCCAGGATTTGATGACGGGCAACCACTCGCGATCCATTTGGCCGAGCACGATGTCGAGGGTGTGAATTGCGCGCTTGAGACGCGAGGTGTAGCAGACGTCGAAGTCGAAGCCCGCTTCTTTGAGGGCTCGACCGCCTGCTGCGGCTTCTTCGCGGCCCGTGTCGGTGAGTTCTACGTCGGTCCAGCCGGTGAACAGGTTGAGTTTGTTCCACTCGGATTCTCCGTGACGGATAAGGACAAGTTGCATCGTCTGCTGGTCTGCTTGGTGCGCCATAGGGGCCTCCTTGATCTGGCACGGTGTGCGTGCCGTTTGCTTGACGCCGCAAAGGATACCCGTTTTAGGCTTAAAAGTTAACCAGGACTAACAAAATTGTTGTATTTGAATGGGATGGTGAAGGGGGGCTGCCGAAATGTCTCGATCTGTAACAACTAGGGATGGAAATTGGGCCTAGGTGTTACAGATCGAGACAGGAAGAAATGGTCCTATGGAATGTCTCTCGAAAACATCTCAATCTGTAACAGTTAGTCGTCGTAATTGGGCCTTCCTGTTACAGATTGAGATGTTTGAAGTGGTGAGCTAACAGGCCGAACTTGGGGCCTATGTTGTCGCCCTTGAGGTCGGCGGTGTCCACTCGTAGGGCGCGCGTTACGCGATTGTTTCGAAACGGGCGGGAAACACAGCGGGCCGGCGATGCTCCTAGTATGCCTAGTCAACTGACTGTCTAAATATCTAGGGGAGGATCGCGATGCAGGCAGATTCCGCTCAGCAGCAGGGCCTTTATCGCCCCGAATTCGACCACGATGCATGCGGCATCGGCGCGCTTGCCGATATCAACGGCGAGCGCCATCACCAGATTCTGGATGACGCGCTGTCCATTTTGGTTAACTTGGAGCACCGCGGTGGCACGGGCCTCGAGAAGAACACCGGCGACGGCGCTGGCATCCTGTTCCAGGTCCCGCATCACTTTTTTCGTAAAGAGGCTCAAAAGTGCGGCCAGATTCTGCCGGCAGAGGGCGACTATGGCGTGGCCATGCTGTTCTTCCCGCGGGACGACAAGGGCGTAGAGGATGCCCGCCGCGTGTTTGAGGAGGGCTGCGCCGAGGCCGGCGTGCCGCTGCTCTTTTGGCGCGAGGTGCCGGTCGACCCGCACGACCTGGGCGAGACGGCCCGCGCCTGCATGCCCACTATCCTGCAGGCCTTCCTGGGCCGTCCGGACGACACGTCAGCCGGCGATGCCTTTGAGCGTCGCCTGTACGTGTGCCGCCGCACCATCGAGAAGAAGGCCGACGCCGAGTTTGCCCTGCGAGACAAGATCTTCTACGTGTGCTCCATGAGCTCGCGCACTATCGTGTACAAGGGCATGCTCGTCGCCACGCAGATGCGCCGCTTCTTCATCGATCTCAACGATGCCGCCGTCAAAACGGCCGTGGCGCTCGTCCACTCGCGCTACTCCACCAACACCACGCCCAGCTGGGAGCGTGCGCACCCCAACCGCTTTATCATCCACAACGGCGAGATCAACACCCTCAAGGGTAACGTCAACTGGATTCGTGCCCGCGAGCCCAACCTGTACAGCCCCGTGCTGCAGCATGATCTTGAGCGCGTGATGCCGATCATCAACCGCGAGGGTTCCGACTCCGCGATTCTGGACAACGTGCTCGAATTCTTGGTCATGAACGGCCGTCCGCTCACGCGTGCCGCGTCCATGTTGCTGCCCGAGCCATGGGACCACAACGACAACCTGGGTGAGGAACGCCGCGCCTACGACGCTTACCAGTCCATGCTCATGGAGCCGTGGGACGGTCCTGCCGCTATCGCCTTTACCGATGGCCGTACCCTGGGCGCCGCCCTCGACCGTAACGGCCTGCGTCCCGCCCGCTATTATGTGACGCGCGACGGTCGTTTTATGCTGGCAAGCGAGGTGGGCACCATCGAGGTGAGCCCCGAGAACATCCTGACGAGCGGCTGCTTGGGACCGGGCCAGATGCTCGAGGTCGATTTTGCTCGCGGCCGCGTAATCTACAACGACGAGCTGCGCGCCCGTTACGCTAAGGAAAAGCCCTACCGTGATTGGATTGCCGAGGAGACGCTGACCGTCGACGCGCTCGATAGGCCTTCCGTGGCAACGCCCGCCGAGGACGCCGAGGTGCCCGCCGCCGTGCGTATGGCCAAGCTCGGCTACCACTGGGATGACGTCGACGAGGTCGTGCGTCCCATGGCCCAGCAGGGCAAGGCACCGCTCGCCTCGATGGGCATCGATGCGCCGCTGGCCTGCCTGTCCAAGAAGACGCGCTCGTTCTTTGACTACTTCTATCAGCTGTTCGCCCAGGTCACGAACCCGCCGATCGACGCCCTGCGCGAGCATATGGTCACCTCGACCACGCTCTACCTGGGCAATCACGGTAACCTGCTCGAGGACTCCCGTACGGCCTGCCAGCTGGTTCGCTTGGAGCGACCGCTGCTGAGCAAGGAGGAGTTTGACCGCATTTGCGCCATCGACCGCGTGGGCTTTAAGACCCGTCGCTTCCGTGCCGTGTACCGTCGCGATGCCGGTGAGGGCGCGCTGCAGACTGCGCTCAAGCAGCTTGCCGAGGACGTTGAGTCTGCGGTCCGCGACGGCGTGAACATCGTGGTGCTGAGCGATCGCGCCGGAGCGGGCGAGGTGCCCGTGCCGTCGCTGCTTGCCGTGGGCTGCGTGCACAATTACCTGATCCGCGCTGGCGTGCGCACCTTTGCCGACATCGTGGTGGAGTGCGGCGACGCCGTGTCCCCGCACGACTTTGCGGCACTGGTGGGCTACTCCGCGAGCGGCATCTATCCGTACAACGCACATGCGTGCATCCGAGATCTGGCGGCACGCGGCGACCTAGACGTGACGGCCGAGCAGGGCATCGCCAACTACAACAAGGCTGCGACCGCTGGCATCGTTTCCATCATGTCCAAGATGGGCATCTCCACGGTGCAGAGCTACCACTCCGCGCAGATCTTCGAGGCCGTGGGCTTTACGCCGGAGTTCGTCAACGCGTACTTTGCCGGCACGGTGAGCCGCGTGGGCGGTATGGGCGTCGAGGACGTCGAGCGCGAGCAGAATGAGCGCTACGACGCCGCGCTCGCCATCCTTAGGAGCCCGGCTCCCGATCAGCTGCCCACACTGGGCCTGACCAAGTGGCGCCCGCTCGGTGGCGAGGATCACCTGATCGACCCTCAGACCGTCTACCTGCTGCAGACCGCCTGCCGCGAGGACAGCTACGACACCTTTAAGGAGTACAGCGCCCGCCTGCACCGCACCGGCCGTGCCGTGCGCCTACGCGACCTGCTCGACTTTGATGCCAACGGCCGCACTCCGGTGGCGCTCGACGAGGTGGAGCCCGCGCTCAACATCGTCCGCCGCTTTAACACCGGCGCCATGTCGTATGGCTCCATCAGCAAAGAGGCACACGAGTGCATGGCCATCGCCATGAACCGCCTGCACGGCCGTTCCAACTCGGGCGAGGGCGGCGAGGATCCGCGTCGCGAGACCCCGCTGGCCAACGGCGACTCCAAGAACTCCGCGATCAAGCAGGTGGCAAGCGCACGCTTTGGCGTGACGAGCCGCTATCTGTGCAGCGCCTTCGAGATTCAGATCAAGATGGCCCAGGGCGCCAAGCCCGGCGAGGGCGGCCACCTGCCCGGCAAGAAGGTCTATCCCTGGATCGCCGAGGTCCGTCAGTCCACGCCCGGCATCGGCCTGATCTCGCCTCCGCCGCACCACGACATCTACTCCATCGAGGACCTGGCAGAGCTGATCTTCGACCTTAAGAACGCCAACCCCGGTGCGCGCGTGTCGGTCAAGCTGGTCAGCGAGGCCGGCGTCGGCACCATCGCCACCGGTGTGGCCAAGGGTGCTGCCGACAAGATCTTGATCAGCGGCCACAATGGCGGCTCGGGTGCCGCTGCACGTGATTCCATTTGGCACGCCGGCCTGCCGCTGGAGCTTGGCCTTGCCGAGGCCCAGCAGACACTGCTGCAAAACGGCCTGCGCTCACGCGTGGTGCTCGAGGCCGACGGCAAGCTCATGGACGGCACCGATGTCGCCGTCGCCTGCCTGTTGGGCGCCGAGGAGTTTGGTTTTGCGACCATGCCGCTCATCTCCATGGGTTGCCTCATGCAGCGCGACTGCCAGCAGGACACCTGCCCGGCCGGCATCGCTACACAAAACTGCCGTCTGCGTCGCGGCTTCCGCGGCAAGCCCGAGCACGTTGAGCACTTTATGCTCTTTGTTGCCGAGCAGCTGCGCGAGGTCATGGCGGGCCTGGGCTTCCGCACCGTCGACGAGATGGTCGGCCATCCCGAGTGCTTGCGTCAGATCGAGGTCCCGGGCAACCGCAAGGCCAACCTGCTCGATCTGTCGCCTGTGCTGGCAAGCGCGACCTGCGAGTTCGGTGCCCATATTCCAGGCGCCGATGGTCGCCACTTCCTGCCGCAGATGGCCGCGGACAGCGAGCTCGACAAGACGCTCGACTCCACGTTGTTTGTGCCCTATACGGCCGATGCCCGTGCGCACCTGCGTCCGATTCGCTTCCGCGCCGATATCGCCAACGTCAACCGTTGCGTGGGCACCATCCTGGGCAATGCGGTGACCAAGGCGCATCCCGAGGGTCTGCCCGCCGGCTCCATCACCATCGATTGCGACGGTTCGGCTGGTCAGAGCTTTGGTGCCTTCCTGCCGCGCGGCATTACGCTCAACGTGTGCGGTGACGCCAACGACTACTTTGGCAAGGGCCTTTCGGGCGGCGAGGTGTCGGTGCGCCCCAACCCGCATGCGACCTACAAGTTCGATGAGAACATCATCGTGGGCAACGTTGCGTTCTTTGGCGCCACGAGCGGCCGCGGTTTTATTAACGGTCTTGCCGGCCAGCGTTTTGGCGTGCGCAACTCCGGCGCCACCGTGGTGGTCGAGGGCTGCGGCAACCATGGCTGCGAGTACATGACGGGCGGTCTGGCGCTCATCCTAGGCGAGGTCGGGCAGAATTTTGCCGCCGGCATGACAGGCGGCGTGGCCTATGTCTTTGACCAGTACGGCACGCTCGATGCCCGTGTGAACCACGAGAGCGTTGAGCTCAAGGCCCCGACGGCCGGCGAGCTGGCGCAGATTCGCGAGCTCATCCAAGAGCACGTGGACGCGACGCAGAGCCCGCGCGGCATTAAGCTGCTCTACAGTTTTGAGACGATGAGCAAGCACTTTGTGAAGGTCATTCCGACCGAGTACGAGCGCGTGCTGGCGATTATCGCCGCCGCCGAGGCCATCGGTAAGACGCATGCGCAGGCCGAGGAGCTGGCGTTTGACATTGTGACCGGTCGCGCGAGTGCCGCGGATATCGCTCGCTTCGATGTCGCGGGCGGTGCTGCGGGCACTGCACCCGTTGCTGCCAACCCTGTTGCTTCGACCAAGAAGGAGGCGTAAGTGCCATGGGTAAGCCCGGTGCTTTTCTTGATATCGATCGCGTGACCCACGAGCTGCGCCCCGTGGAGGAGCGCAGCCGCGATTTCGATCCGCTGTACGTGGAGCTCGACGACGATGCGCGCCGTGCCCAGGCGAGCCGCTGCATGATGTGCGGTGTGGCGTTTTGTCAGATGGGTGCGAGCTTTGGCAAGGCGCGTCCGAGTGGCTGCCCGCTGCACAATCTGATTCCCGAGTGGAACGAGCTAGTGTATCGCGGCCGCTGGGACGAGGCTGCCGAGCGTCTGTCGCTCACCTCGCCCATGCCCGAGTTCACGAGCCGCGTGTGCCCGGCGCTGTGCGAGGCCGCGTGCAACCTGGGCTCGGTCGACGGCCAGCCCACGACGATTCACGACAACGAGCGCGCGATCAGCGACCATGAGTGGGCAAACGGCGGCCCGCGTCGCTTTGAGCCGGCAGGGGAGGACGCACCCACGGTTGCCGTGGTGGGCTCCGGTCCTGCTGGCCTGGTGGCAGCATGGGAGCTCGCCCGTCGTGGCGCCCGCGTGACGGTGTTTGAGCGCGACGACCGCCCGGGCGGTTTGCTCATGTACGGCATTCCCAACATGAAGCTCGAGAAGTCCGTGGTCGAGCGTCGCGTGGCGCTCATGCGCGAGCTGGGTATTGTGTTTGAGCTGGGTGCCGATGTGACGGACCCTGCGGTGGCAGCCAAGCTCGATGGCTTTGACGCTGTCGTGGTGGCAGCTGGTGCCCGTGCCCCGCGCGGGCTTTCGGCTGCGAACATTGACGCTCCCGGCGTGGTGTATGCCGTGGACTACCTGACGGCTTCGACCGTCTCGGTGCTCGATGGCGGCGAGCCCGCGGTGAACGCGCGCGGGCTGGACGTTGTGGTCATTGGCGGCGGCGATACCGGCAACGACTGCGTGGGTACCGCGGTGCGCCAGGGTGCGCGCAGCGTGCGCCAGTTTGAGTTCTTGCCGGCCGCGCCCGATAAGCGTGCAGTGAGCAACCCCTGGCCGCAGTGGCCCAACGTTAAGAAGACCGACTACGGTCAGCAGGAGGCTATCGCTGTCATGGGCGGTGAGATGCGTGCCTGGGGCGTGGATACGCTCGAAGTGCTGCTGGACAAGAAGGGCGCGGCAGCGGGCCTGCGCGTGGTCGATCTGGATTGGTCGGCCGGCAAGCCCGAACGCATTGCGGGCTCCGAGCACGAGGTGCCGGCGCAGCTGGTGCTCATCGCCTGTGGCTTTACGGGCCCGGAGCACAGCGTGTTCGAAGCTGTCGGCGTGCCTGTTGCCACGGCGGGCCGCCCGCTGCCCGTGATGGCCTCCGAAAGCTTGCACCTTGCGGCCCGCGTGGATGGCGTTGCTGCGGATGCCGCGCCGGTGTATGTGGCCGGCGACGCCCGCAACGGCAGCTCACTCGTGGTGAGCGCCATGGCCGATGCCCTCGCCTGCGCGGCCGAGGTCGCCGAGACCTTGGGGCTGTAAGGCAATCACGGAGCTACTCAACAATCGAATCGGCAAGGGCTGTCCCCAACGGCCGGCACATGAGGAATGTCCCAAAGTGCCGGCAGTTGGGGACATTCCTTATGTGCCGGCATCCGGGCCACTCCTTGCGGGCTTGCGAGCGTTTTGCTCGTTTGCCGACGTCTGGTTGCCTGCCTGTTGACGTTTGCGTTCGTTGCGCTCTGCTGTTTATGTGGCGGCTTTAGTTGCTTGCGGACAGCAGTGCAGGTGATTCGTCTAGTTCTATCTGCGATTTTGTGGCAATTTGTATAATCTGCAAGTATCCCGTCAAGTGTTTGGTCAGCATCTGGTTTGCAGCCTGATGCCCATTTCGCCCGCGCTGGCGGCGACCACCGGCCCTCCTCGTAAGCTCAAATTGAGGTTCATCAGTTTGAGGAGGATGCCATGGCTGATCATGTTTTGGACCGGGGACGTCTGGCCGAATCTGTCGGTAACGATATTGCCGATATGGCCCAGTTTTGGATGCTGCGCAAGTTTCAGTTTTTGGAGTCGGCGCGCACACAGTTCGAAGTGATAGTCGATCCATGGCTCAGCTATTGCGAGGAGCCCTCGCAAAATGAAATCACGGCCTACAACATGGCGTTTACCGATTGGCTGCTGTTTGAGCGCCCCTATTACCATGGCAAGACGCTGTCGGAGCTGTATGTTGACGAGCCGCCGGCGTCGCTTTCGCCTGCTTCGCTCAGGCGGCTCGAGCAGGTGCGCGACACGCAGTATTTCTCGCGCTTTGGCATTTTGGACAAGGATCCTGCGACTGGTATGGTCGCGCTGCGCGACACGCGCACCGATCGTCGTTTTGATGTTTACGACCCACATATCGTGCAAAAAGAGCGCTGGCGCGATGGTGCGATTGCGGTGCGTATCGCGTGCGTCGAAGGTGTTTGGCTGACGGCGGGGCAGCTCTACCTCTACGACATAGCGCGCCTGAGCGATACGGCGATCGATGGGCCTGGTGCCGTCCATCCGGAAGACCTGGAAGACGGCTTTGATACCTCGCGTATCAGCTTCTTTTTGAGGCTGGTCCGCGACATCATGGGTGCCCAGGGGCGCTACGTAAAGTCGCTCAATATTTATGAGCAGGAGTGGGAGTAGGGGATGGGCGGCTGTCGCCTGCCTTGCCTTCTGCCTTTATATCTCGATCTGTAACGTTCAGGGACAAAAAACCGGTCTACCTGTTACAGATCGAGACGAATGCTTGAGCGCCGCTGGTTTGTCTAAACCTGTAACGTTTAGGGGCCTGGAGAACGTCTAACTGTTACAGATCGAGATGTTTTGAACCTGGCAGGGGAAATGTCTCAATCTGTAACATCTACAGGCCAAAATTCGACCTAACTGTTACAGATCGAGACAAAGGTTGGACGCGGTGCCGAAAGATTTCGATCTGTAACATCTTGCGGCCAAAAACCGGTCTACCTGTTACAGATTGAGACAAAGAGGTGCAATGCTGCGCGAACGTCTCGATCTGTAACGTTTGGCGGCTGCTTGTGCCCGTAACTGTTACAGGTCGAGACGTTTGTCGACGGCGGTAACAGCGGCGATGGCCCATTTCTCCGATGTGGTGGTGATGGAAGTGTCTAATACCGTTCTCAAACACAAGCATGCAACACGTAACACCTTGGCGCGGAATAGGATGCTTGCCAGGCTCACGGAGGCGGCTGAACAAGGCGTGCTGCTTGTGACGCACGACAATGCCGAGCTCATGTGGCTGCGGCGCCATGTGGGTGCAGACGATATTGCGGAGCCCGAATCGCACCTATTCTGTTTTCAGCATGAATGGGATGCATTGACGCCGCCGGAGCGGGCGCGGTTGACCATCAAGGGGCTTGCCGAGTTTCACCCCGATTGGGCGTTTTGGGGGTATGACGCCGCGCTGATATGGGGCCTGGAGGTGCCGAATGATCTGCTCGGGCCGCGTTACTTGGTCAAGACGGGTTGTTCGGTGGCGTTGAGTGTGGGGTGTAGGCTTCTGCGTCCGCAGGCGGCGGGTGCGCTTGAGCGCGTCGACGGCGTTCGAGTGACGCCGTTTTGGCGCACGGTGGAGGATTGCTTGCTGCGTGCGCCGTTCTCCTACGGGTTGGCGATTGCCGATTCTGCACTGCGGGCGAAGGGCATGTCGCGCGACGACCTCTGCGAACGGCTCCAGGCCGATTGCGAGGGCAGGCGCGGGTATCGCAGGGCTCAGGTGATTGTGTCGCACGCGGACGGGCTGTCCGAAAACGGTGGCGAGTCTCGGTTCCGAGCGTTCTTTATTGCATACGGCTTTCCGGTTCCGGAGTTGCAGGTGGAGTTTCGCGATCCGCTCGATTCGAGCCAGGTGTTTCGGGTCGATTATTTCTGGAGGCTCGAGGACGGGACACGTGTCATCGGCGAGCTCGACGGAAAGGGGAAGTATGCCTTGCAGAACGGCGAGGGTCGGGAGTCGGTCGACCCGTTCGTGGCAGAGCGTCAGCGTGAATCTCATCTGACAATGCTCGGGCACAAGGTGCTTCGGTTCACGTTTGATGAACTCAAGAACCCGGGGAAGCTGGTTGAAAAGATGAGGCTAGCGGGTATTTCGCAGCGGGCCGATTTGGCTGAGGAATGGAAGCGTCAGTGGTGTGGGCACTGAAGCGGACTGTCTCAATCTGTAACATTTAGAGGCCGAAAACCTGTCTACCTGTTACAGATCTAGACGTTTGACGACGGGGCTGGAGAATGTCTCGATCTGTAACAACAAAGGACTGTTTTACCTTCTAACTGTTACAGATCGAGACGGAAGGTTGGCGGCTGACGAAAAATCTCAATCTGTAACATCTGGCGGCTCAAAACCGAGCTTACTGTTATAGATCAAGACGTTTTGCTGGAACGACCGAAGCATCGCTGCACTGGTCTGTTCATCCTCACGCCCTTCTCTTCCTCCCGTTAGCCGATATGTCCGCAGTAACCCTGTCGCGCGGGGTGATAATGGACAAATGTTCAAGTTAATTGCGAGGGAGGAGCTCGATATGGCCTCTGCCGATCGTCCCACGTTGTTTATCAATGCGACCGTTCTGGATGGTTCGGAGCATATGGAGCCGCAACCCGATATGGCCGTGGCCGTTGAGCGCGGTGTCATCACGTGGATGGGGCCGAGTGCTGTGGCGCAGGCGCCTGCGGGTGCCGAGGTTATCGACCTGGCGGGTGCGTATCTCATGCCAGGCCTCATCAATATGCATGTGCATCTGTGCGGTTCGGGCAAGCCGGTTTCGGCGGGCGATGCGGGCGCGCTGATGAAGAAGCTCGATAATCCCGTGGGGCGCGCCATCGTGCGCCACATTCTTAAGGGCAGCGCCCAACAGCAGCTGGCAAGCGGCGTGACCACGGTGCGCGGCGCGGGCGACCCGCTGTTTGCCGATCTTGCCGTGCGCGATGCTATCGATGCCGGCAAGTACCAAGGTCCTCGCCTGGTGGCGCCGGGAACGGGTGTCACGGTGCCGGGCGGCCATGGTGCGGGCCTGTTCGCCCAGGTGGCCAACAGTCCCGCCGAAGCGGCCGAGCAGGTGCGCGACCTGTATGCGCGCGGTGCCGATGTCATCAAGCTGTTCGTGACGGGCGGCGTGTTCGACGCTACCGAGGTGGGCGAGCCGGGCGTGCTGCGCATGCCCGTGGAGGTTGCCGCGGCGGCGTGCAAGGCAGCGCACGATATGGGCCTTCCGGTTATGGCTCATGTCGAGAGTACCGAGGGCGTGAAGGCCGCGCTTGAGGCCGGCGTTGACACGATTGAGCACGGCGCTCCGTTGACGCCCGAGATTCTGGAGCTGTACCGTGGCGCCGCGGGTACGCAGCTCGAGGGACGTGCGCCGAGCGTGACCTGCACTATCAGCCCGGCGCTGCCGTTTGTATTGCTCGATCCGGAAAAGACTCATTCGACCGATACGCAAAAGAAGAACGGCGACATCGTGTGCTCGGGCATCATCGAGAGCGCCCGTGCCGCACTGGAAGCTGGTGTTAGGGTGGGCCTAGGCACG
This sequence comes from Collinsella sp., assembly GCA_019419645.1. Taxonomy (GTDB): domain Bacteria; phylum Actinomycetota; class Coriobacteriia; order Coriobacteriales; family Coriobacteriaceae; genus Collinsella. The sequence continues at coordinate 64,110 of DXZN01000006.1, forward strand.
GATTCGAGCTGCCCGTTCGTGACGCAGTATGACATGTGGCGTGAGGTGGCCTATTTTGCCAAGTATGTGGGCGTGAGCAACGCCTTCGCGCTGCATACGGCTACGCAAGTCAATGCCGAGCTGCTGGGGCTGGGCGGCGAGACCGGCACAATCGAGTGCGGTAAGGCCGCCGATATCCTGGTGACGCGCGAGAACCCGCTCGATGACCTGTGCGCTCTGCGTGAGCCGATACACGTGATGTGTCGTGGTGATCTGGTGCGCAAACTCAAGGTCAAGCGTATCCCCGAGGTTGACGCGGAGCTCGACGCGATTATGGCCATGCCGGCAGAAGCCCTGGCAGAGGAGCTCGCTCGCGACGGCGTAGCTTAGGCGCTGGCGCGACGGGGCGACAGCTTTATCGAATGATGTCGCCCCATGCAAAAGCCGAGGTCTCAGTGCGAGGCCTCGGCTTTTATTTTGTCCCATGGTATGGCGGCTATGAGCGCGTTTCCATCTTGGCGTGGCACTTGGGGCAGGTGACGCGGATCTTGCCTTTGCCCTTGGGGACGGAGAGCATTTGGCCACAGTTGGGGCACTTGAGGTATGCCGTGGTCTTGCGGCCCTTCCACATCTTCTTAGCCGTGCGTTTGGCACGCTCAAAGTCCTCCTTGCTGGTGCCGGCCGCGCGTGAGGTGCTGGCCGCTGCAGCGCCGCCGCCCAAACTGGCGACGAACTTGCCCAAGCCGGGGACATTGGCGGTCGCAGCGACAAAGGCCTTGTTCTCCTTGCGACGTGCATCGGTATTTTTGGACAGGCCGCGCAGCACGCCAATTACGATGACGGCGATGGCGATCCAGCTGAGCCACTGGATGCGGGCTATCGATCCGATCATCGCGATGATGATGCCGGCAAAACCCATTACGATGGTGAGTTCATCGGCGCCATTGCGACCCTTCATAAAGTCATTCATGCAAATTGCCTTTCGTTCGATATGCTGCACGCCTTTATACCCGATTTAGAGCAAGGGGGACAGGTTAATCTACACCAATGCGGTGCAAACATACCTGTCCCCGGAACACCAAGACGGTGTAAAGAAGTCTGTCCCCAATGCCCCAATTACTTGGAGAGCTTGTCGACAACGCGTTCGATCTCGGCGAGCTTGGCGGCCTTTAGGTCTTCGTCGCCCGATTCGATTGCCGAAGTCACGCAGCCCTCGATATGCGCCTTGAGCACGTCGGCGTTAATGCGCGCGAGGAGTGCCTGCGTGGCCATGAGCTGCGTGGAAATATCGACGCAATAGCGGTCCTCATCGACCATCCGCAAGATGCCGTCGATCTGACCGCGTGCCGTCTTGAGCATACGGGTCACCGATTTGTGGTCTGCCATCATGGCGGGTCCTCGTTTCTGGTCGATCTTTCGGATATCCCTGTCAGTTGCGGTGAAATACGGACCGTTTAAAGGCCTAGGGCGGCACAACAGTCCGTATTTCACCGCAACTTCTGGGGATTGAGTAGACAGCGTCTGCTAC
>DXZN01000060.1 GCA_019419645.1 Collinsella sp.
GCGTCATGGGTTCGGACGCCTCGTAGATAAACTGGAAGAACGCCTGGAACACGCCGACGGTCATGTGACCGGCGACCAGCATGCTGCAGCCCACGAGCGCAATCACGATCTGCGCCAGGCGACCGATAAAGCGAACCGCGGGTCCGACGGCGTTGATCATAAAGTCGGCCTTGGTACTCACGCGCGCCAGCTCGCCCGAGGCCTCGTGCACCTCGGCAGAGCTCTGGTGCTCACGGTTGAATGCGCGAATCACCAAACGGCCCGAATAGCCCTCCTCGACCGCGCTCGTGATTTTGGACACCCATTCCTGACGCTCGCCCGTCACATCATGCGTACGGCGCGAAACCACCTTGGTCACCAGCAGCGATACCGCCGTAAAACCCAAAAAGATCAACGTGAGCCTAACGCTATAGACGAACATCATGATGATGGCACCCGTCACGGTACCGATCGATACCAGCAGCTGCAGCAATCCGCGCTGCATACTCTCGGACATCTTGTCCAAGTCGTTGGTCGCGCGGCTGACCACCTCACCGGGGCGATGTGCGTCAAAGTAGGCGAGCGGCAGGCGGCTGAGCTTTTGCGCGATGCGGTTGCGCAGACGCAGGTTGAGTCGCTCGGCCACACTCGACATCAAAAAGCTCTGCAACGCATAGAACGACCCGGCAGCCGTCCAGATCAAGAAGTAGACAAAGATGGTCTTGCCGCATTGGTCCCAGGTGATGCTGAAGGTGGTTCCGCTGGCAAACGCCACCTGTATATGGCCCCACAGCTCGTCGATAACATGGGCGCTATATGCCGGCGCGGCGGTGTTAAAGATGACGTAGAACACGATGCTCGCAAACACGATGTAGAAGCGCCAATGGTCGCCGGCGGCCTCGCCCCACAAGCGGCGCACCGTCGCCCAGGTATCGCGGGGTTTCTCGTCCTCATCCTCGTCGTCCACATCGCGCATGCGCTCTGCTTCCGCGCGGGCACGCTCGTCCTCGGCACGCTCGTTTTCCTCGTACAGCGCTTGGCGGCGAGCCTCACGCTCGGCCGCGGCCTTGGCGGCGTCATCCAGCTCGGTCGGCGCGGCAGCCTGCTCGACCGCTTCCTCGGCAGCGTCCGCAGCGGCGGCATCGATAGTGTCGCTGTGCTTCTTGAGCTCCCCGGTCATGCTACTCACCTCCCTTCATTTGCGATTCCGCGATGGCGCGGTATACCTCACAGGTTTCCATAAGCTCGCCATGCGTGCCCAAGCCCACGACCTCGCCATCCTTGAGCACGACAATCTGGTCGGCGTGCAGAATCGTCGAGATGCGCTGCGCGATGATGAGCACCGCGGCGTCGCGCGTCTCGTCCTGCAGCGCATGGCGCAGGGCCGCATCGGTCTTAAAGTCCAGGGCCGAAAAACTGTCGTCGAAGATATACAGGTCGGCGCGCTTCATGAGCGCGCGAGCAATGGCCAGGCGCTGGCGCTGACCACCCGAGAAGTTCGTACCGCCCTGGGCAACCGGGGTATCGAGCCCCTGCGGTTGATCGAGCACAAAGGTGCTCTGGGCAACCTGCAGCGCATGAAGCATGTCCGCCTCGGTCGCGTCCTCGTTGCCAAAGCGCAGATTGCTTGCCACGGTGCCCGAGAACAGCCACGCCTTCTGCGGCACATAGGCAATGCGCCCGCGAATCTCGTCTTGCGAAAGGTCGCGCAGGTCAACACCGTCCAGGCGAATGGCGCCCTTCGTGGCATCGTGAAAACGCAGCAAGAGCTTTGCCACCGTCGACTTACCCGAACCGGTCGAGCCCACGATCGCGGTGGTCTGCCCGCGACGACAGGCAAAGCTCAGGTCGCACAGGGTGTCCTCGTCGGCATCGTCAAAGCGAAACGACATGTGATCGAACACGGCGACCGCATCGGCCCCGTCCTTTGAATCGGACGCGGCCGCATCGAGCGTACGCTGGCCATCGACGATGCTCGGCTTAATCTCCAGCACCTGCTGTGCGCGGTTCAGACATGCGGCGGCACGCGGAAGCGTCAGCACAACCATCTGGGCCATCATCACAAAGAACAGGATCAGAAGCGCATACTCCAGCACCGCCGAGATGCTCGCGATCTGCATGGCGTGGGCGCCCACGCGGTTGCCGCCCACCCACAGTACCGCCACCTCGGCGATATTCATCAGAAAGAAGGTGGAGCTGTCGAGGCCCACAAACAGATGGTTGACTTTGATGGCGTTGGCGGCGTAGTCGCTAAACACCTCGTCCAGGCGCTGTTCCTCACGACGCTCCTTGTTAAACGCACGGATGACGCGTACGCCCACGATGTTTTCGCGCAGCACCACGTTCATGCGGTCGATAAAGCTCTGCAAGCGCATAAAAATCGGAGCCGCGTTGGCAACCGTAAAGACCGCCGCAACCAGCACGATCGCAACCACGACGCCCAGAAGCATGCCCATGGCCGGATCGATGAGCCAGGCGAAGATGATGCCTGCCACCGCCAGGAACGGCACCGGCAGCACCAGCTGAATGGTCTGCAGAATCGCCTGCTGAATCACGTTGATGTCGTTGAGCGAGCGCGTGATCATCGAACCCGTGCCAAAGCGCTCAAAGTCACTGGCAGACAGCTCGAGCGACTTGTCGTAGACGGCATTGCGGATATCGCAGGCCACGTTGGCGGCCAGGCGCGCCGAAAGATAGCAGCCCAACACCGCGCCGCCGCTGGCCATGCCGGTCGCGATAAGCATGTAGAGACCGTTGCGCAAAATGTAGTCGACATCGCCCGTGGTGATACCGGTGTTGACCATGTTCGCCAACATCGTGGGTACCAGCAGTGTGCCGACGTTGTCGATTAGCAGCACCAACAACGTCACCGCGACAAGCCTGCGATACGGCTTCATAAACCTCATTAAGAGTCGCACGACTCCCCCTCACCTTGATTCTCGGCCTGGCTCTCGGCAGCGATATGCTGCTTAAAGGCATCGCACTCATCGCCGAGCGCATGGGAAAATTTTCCGATTAGGCGCATGATTTCGCGTTGCTCACACGGCTCAAGCGCGCCAAAGGCTCGCTGCTCGGCCTTGAGTGCCGGCAGCGCATAACGCTCGGCAAACCGCATGCCCGCTTCGGTCAAACGCACAACCTTGTTCTTACGGCTGCCTTCGGCAAACTCCAACGTTGCAAAGTCCCGCGCCGTCAAGGTTTTAATGGCCGAGTTGATGGTCTGCTTGCTGTAGAACCATTCGCTCGTCAGGCGGCTTACGGCAATACTGCCGCCCGCCGTGCTGGTATCGACGAGCATCCAGTAAGCGCAGTCCGAAAGACCGCAGGCGCGCGAGAACTCCAAATAGATATGGTCGAGTCCATTGAGCAACCGGTCGAAGTCGACCAGCGCAACCGCACTATTCATCTATCCCACCATTCGATTGTCCGATTTTTGACCAATTTTGTATCTCTAGATTAGTCCGAGTTTTGACTATCGTCAACAGGCTCTCCGCAAATGCTTGCACTTTTATGGCCTATCGGCAGAAAAAGACCGCCGGCGCGGGGGCAGCGCCAGCGGTCACGTGAAAATCGGGTTTTATTGCCCGTTAAGCGGCGACGGCCTCATAGACCGTAGCGCCCGAGAAGCTGTCATGCAGGCTCTTGCCGGCAATCCACGGCAGCTCGACGACCTCGCAGACCGTATTGACCAGCTCGGAGCAGTCAGTAAAGTGGCCCTTGTCGTTGAGGGCCTCGCAATCCTGAACACGCCAATAGCCATCGGTGTGCGTGATGTAGTACTCGTGATCATCAATCGTCACAAAAGCGCGCGTCTTGGAACGCAGCAGCTTCAGAAATCCTTCGAAGTCGGTCTCGACGACATCTCCAGCCTGGAACATGATGTTACCTCCTGGCCCGGCGCCACCACGGCGCATTGATAAACGTTGGTACTCCTTTAGTAAAACCTTTATCAGAGGTTATGCGTTCGTCATTTAGGCAAGTGGTAAAAAACCGCAGGGTAGACGGGATAAAACGTTTAACCATCCCATTTGTTTGTCACATTCTGAAGGTACTTTTATGCAAACCTACTTTTCCAATTGGAATCTACCCTTTTGGCCGGGCAATTGACCGTCTATCGTTTGAGCCCGACGGGTATGAACGGGGCATCTGCAACGCCACCGCAAGGAGACACCATGGAGACTATCGAAGCACTCATCCACCGCCGCAGCTGCCGCAAATACAGCGATCGTCCCGTCGAGGTCGAAAAGCTTGCACGTATTATCGAAGCTGGCCAATATGCACCGAGCGGCATGGGCCGCCAACCGGTGACGTTTGTCGCCGTCACCGACCCCGCGACCGTCGAGCGTCTCTCACAGCTCAACGCCCAGGTCATGGGCAGCAACGGCGACCCCTTCTATGGCGCCAAGACCGTTGTGGTGGTGCTGGTTGACCGCAGCGTGCCCACGCATCTGGAAGACGGCTCGCTCGCCATGGGCAACTTGCTCAACGCCGCCTATGCACTGGGTGTCGATTCGTGCTGGATTCACCGCGCGCATGAGGTCTTTGACTCGCCCGAGGGCCTGGAGCTGCTGGCCAGCTGGGGCCTGCCCGCCGACGGCAGCCTGCGCGGTGTCGGTCACTGCATTCTGGGCTATGCCGAGGACACGCTACCCGAGGCAAAGCCGCGCCGCGACAACGTGGTGTATGTAAAGTAATTAGTTCCGCCGTTCTAACGAACGGCGGACCCGCTTGCAACTTATCTTGCCGGTGGAGTTGTCGTCGTTTCGTTCGTTTGAGTCGTTTCGGCGCCGTCGCCCTGTTCGCCGTCGTCCTTTTGAGCGTCGGCGATGGTGGAGGCTGCCGCAACGATACCGCGCTGGGGCACGACGCCCGTCTGGGTCTGAGCGCCCTCGACAATTTCTGTGCCTGCATGCGCGAGCTCGGGCGATTTAAACATCGCGTCCAAGTTGGCACCGTCGCCGGCGTAGCCAAGCGCAGCGAGTGCGATGACGATCACTGCAACGACGACCGCGATCGGAACATAACGATGCCAACCAGCCGGATTGAGTCCGCTGCGACGAGCCGCCCCGCGGCTGATGTAGCCGAGCGTGCCGTCGTGCTTGAGCTTTGAGCCCACCACGCGTTTGCGGTCCCACAGCGAGGACTCTGCCTGCATTGCCAAGCGGGCACCTGTCGAAGGATAGCCGTATTTAGTGCGCTTGAACGAGCCGTCAAACCCCGAGGCGTGTTTGCCCCACGTCACCGATGTTGTGCGTCGGTTAACCGGCGCGGCGCTCCGCCTTCTGCGGCTCGGTTTTGTAGTCTCAGCCATACGCCCCCGCACGCCGTAACCAAATCGAAACAATAACGCTTTGGACTGTAGCACACGCGTCGCGCGCGGTCACGGGCGCCTCGCTCAACGGTCATCGTCCTTCAGTAAGCACCACAGCGTTGTTCGGCTTATGCCCAGCACCTCCGCCGCACGGGTTCGGTTGCCGTGGAGATGATCTACAACCAGATGCGCGATATCTCGCTCGGTATCGGCCAGCGGTCGCAGGATATACAGGTCGCTTTCGAGTGTCGGGGCGCCAAAGGTTGCGGTCTTAATCACGTCCTCTTGGGCTAGCACTTCCTCCGCCACAGCGCGATCCACCGTGCCCGCCCCCACCAATATATACAGTCGTTCCGAGACCTCGCGGAGCTGCAGATAATTGCGCGGCCAGCGGTAAGCATCGAGCGCCTTCGTCGCCGCGGCAGACAGCGTGGGCGCTGCCGTCCCAAATGCACCAGCGAGATATTCCAAATAGCGCGCAACCTTCGTCGACGCGGCTCCCTGCTCGGCGATTGCCGGCGCCACGCTCACCGCACAGGCGAAACGCTCGGTCACAAAGGCGGCCTGATCGCTTTCGCTGCCGCCCGGCATGTCATTCGCCGTCAGTACCACATGGCAGCGCATCGCCAACGCGGTGTCGGCCATCGTGGAAACGAGCTCGCGGAGGCGCTGGGGGCCAACCGCATTCCAGCCCGCAATGCAAAGTGTCAGCCCCGTTTGGAACAACGGCGATTCGGCGCTTTTGAGCACGTGGCGCCAGCCGCGATCGGTAAGCTCATCGAGCGCAACGGCAACAAAGGGCTGATCGGCAAAAGGACCGTCCAGATAGAGGCGCTTGGCGATCTCGACCTGACCCGCTCCCAGCTCGCCCTCGAGCATAAGGGGCACGCCGCGCGCGTAGCTCTCGGCGACCGGCGCAGCTAACGAGGCCGCCCCCTCAACGATGCCGTACGCGCTCGATTCGTAGCGGGCCTCAACTTCGTCGGCGTTGAGCCACTCGATGCCCGCATGTGCCGCGGCGCCGCGCACCTCGCGGACCACGACGACCCAAAGGCCCCCGCCCTCTTTGTCGGTGGGGCGAACGGTCAGGCTCAGGCGCGTACCCGCACGCCCCATAACCAGACGCGCGCCGTCTCCTATACGGTCGAGGCGCTCAGCGACAAAAGCCGCCACATCCCGCTCAAGCGCCGCGTCATTCATGGTCGAAATCGCGACGTCCCCACGCGCATCGATTGCCAATGCCGAGGCCCCGGCAGCAGCCAGGGCCTCGGTCAAGATGTTCAGCTTGGCATCGCTATTCATGATTTGCCCCTGTCCGCGGCGACGCGCAACCGCCGACGGTCGCACGACCGAGTGTTTCAAAATTGAACGATATTGCTCACCAAACACTATAGGGCAGAAAGCGCCGTCCTGCGAGTATAGGTGTTGCCCCGCATCGCCATCCTGGCGGGGCGATAAGAGCTCTTCGGGACTTATAAACCTGCGGACAAGCCATACCCGCAAGAGCTCCTATCGCTCCACCGCAAGCTTGCGCCCACCAGCAACCAGCACGCAAATAAGCTACTCCTCTACCAGATTCCCAGCACGTGCTGCATTCCCAAACTCATGCACGCAATGCCAATCCAGCAGCAAAAGCCCAGCGCGATGGGCTTGCCGCCCTTTTTGACCAGCTCGACGATATCGGTATTAAAGCCAATAGCCGCCATGGCCATCACGATAAAGAACTTCGACAGCTCCTTGATGGGCGCCGTGATGGACACGGGAAGCTGAAGCACCGTGGTGATTACGCTCGCCAGCACAAAGAACAGCACAAACATGGGAAACGCGCGTTTAAGCGAGAACGTGCTTTTGGCGTCGCCGCCGGCCTTGCGCGCCAGATGCATCCGCCAGCATGCGAGGACCAACGTGATGGGAATAATGGCCAGCGTCCTGGTGAGCTTGACCACCGTAGCGCTCTCGAGCACATTGGCGCCGGGATGCATGCTGTCCCAGGCGCTCGCCGCAGCCGTTACGGACGAGGTGTCGTTGATGGCGGTGCCGGCAAACAGGCCAAAGCCCTCGTTGGTCAGCCCGAGCATACCGCCGAGCGTCGGAAACACGAGCGCCGCGATAACGTTAAACAGGAAGATGACCGAAATAGCCTGGGCAATCTCGCGATCGTCGGCATCGATGACGGGCGCGGTCGCGGCGATGGCAGAACCGCCGCAAATCGACGAGCCCACGCCCACAAGCGTCGCGATCTTGCTCGGCACGTTCATAACGCGGCAGAGCACAAAGGCGATGACAAGCGAGGTCGAGATTGTCGCCACGATAATCGGTAGCGACTGGGCGCCCTTGGACAGAATCTGGGAGAGGTTCATGCCAAAGCCAAGCAGGATAACCGCGTACTGCAAGACTTTTTTAGACGTATAGGTGACACCGGCGGCGAGCTGTTCGCGGCGATTCTTGGGAAAGACGAGCGCCAGGACCATGCCAAAGAGGATGGCAAATACCGGCCCGCCGACCACCTCAATTTGTTTGCCGAGCAACGTCGCGGGGATAGCGATGATCAGGCAGTACAAGACACCCTTCCAGCGCTCGCGTACGATATTCGCCAGTTGCATATGGGATTCCTTCTTTCTCTTTCACGTTTGCGACGGCTTATGATACGGCAACATTGGGCATAGCCTTGCGCAAACACAGACTAAGATGCCGCAATAGTTCTCGGGCGACAGCCGAATTACCCACCGCGGAAAGCTGATTCGCGGCATAATTAACAACTGACATATGAGTTTGATAGAACAGTTGCGAGGCGCTATGGAAGAATCGATGCACGTCGGCGAGCAGGAAGCGAGCCTACAGGACCAGTCCTACCACACCATTCGACGCAAAATCGTCTACCTGGACTATAAGCCGGGCGAAAAGCTGGGCGTCAAGCAGCTTTGCGATGACCTGGACATGGGTCGCACGCCCGTGCGCGAGGCTTTGGTTCGCTTGGCGCAGGAAGGCCTGGTGCGCACCGTGCCCCAGAGCGGCACCTACGTCTCACCCATCAACCTCACCCTTGCCGAGAGTGCCTGTTACATCCGCGAGCATCTGGAAAAGCAGGTGATCGTGGAGTGCTGTGCGCGCGCCACGTCGGCCGGCATCGAGCAGCTCGACCGCGCCATCGCGCTGCAGGAAAAGGCCATGGCCGAAGAGGATCGCATCGGCTTCTTTTTGAGCGACAACCTCATGCATCACATGATTTTTAGCATCGCATGCCGCAGCACTGTGTGGTCGTGGCTCGAGGAGACCAATGCCGACCTGGAGCGCTTCCGCTGGCTGCGCGCCGCCACGCAGGTTCTCGACAATCAGGACATCGTGAACGAGCACAAGCAGATTCGCCGCGCTATCGCCGGTCGCGACCCCATCGAAGCGAGCTTTTTGGTCAGCAAGCACCTGCACATGATGTTCCGCAACCAAACCGAGGTTCTGGACCAGTTCCCCGAGTACTTCGAGACCAGCAAGCTCCGCTAACCTGCCAAAACCACCACAAAGGGGACAGGCACCTTTGTGGTGGTTTCTCCGTACAAAAAGGCCCGGCTCCGTCTGATGACGCGGAGCCGGGCCTTGGTCGTTAGAACGGCGGAACCAACTACTCGACTGTGACACTCTTTGCCAGGTTACGGGGCTGGTCGACGTCGCAGCCGCGCAGGATGGCTACCTCGCGGGCAAGCAACTGCAGCGGGACGCTCGCCGTGATGGGGCTGAACACATCACGGACGGCCGGCACGCGAATGATGCAGTCGGCGATCTTGTTGATCTCCTCGTCACCCTCGGTGGCAACGACGATGACCTTGGCGCCACGCGCCTTGCACTCCATAAGGTTCGACACGGTCTTGTCGTAGGTAGCGCTCTTGGTGGCCACGGCGATGACGGGGAAGCCCGGATCGATCAGTGCGATGGGGCCGTGCTTCATCTCGCCGGCAGCATACGCCTCGGCGTGCAGGTAGCTGACCTCCTTGAGCTTGAGCGCGCCCTCGTAGGAGATGGCAGCGCCCATACCGCGGCCCACAAACAATGCCGACTGCGCGTCCTTGCACAGCAGGGCGGCCTCGTGCACGGCCTCGGTCTGCGTGTCCAGAATCCACTGGATCTGCTCGGCCGTATCGGAAAGCTCGCGGAACAGCATGCGCGCCTGCTTGGTGGTCAGACGGTACTTAACCTGCGCCAACAGCAGCGCCAGCAGCGTCAGGCTCACAACCTGGCCGATAAAGCTCTTGGTCGAGGCGACCGCGATCTCCTTGTTGGCCTTGGTATAGATGACGCCGTCGCTCTCGCGCGCCACGGGGCTGCCCACCACGTTGGTGATGCCGAAGACCTTGGCGCCCTTGATGCGCGAGTCGCGAATGGCGGCAAGGGTATCGGCCGTCTCGCCCGACTGGGACACGGCAACGACGAGCGTCGTCGGTGTGATGATGGGGTTGCGGTAGCGGAACTCGCTGGCAGCCTCGACCTCGGTGGGAATGCGAGCCCAGCCCTCAATAAGGTTCTTGGCGATGAGTCCGGCGTGATAGCTGGTGCCGCAGGCGATCACGTAGACACGATCGATGTCGTTGAGCTCCTCGAGGGACAGGCCCAGCTCGTCGATATCGAGCTCACCGGCGGGGGTCATACGACCCACCAGAGTATCGCGCACGACGCGCGGCTGCTCGTGAATCTCCTTGAGCATAAAGTCGGGATAACCGCCCTTTTCGGCCATGTCCAGGTCCCAGTCGATGTGGGTGACCTTGGGCTCGATAACGTTGCCGGCCTCGTCGGTGTACTCGACGCCCGCGGGCGTGAGCTTAGCAAACTGACCGTCTTCGAGCACCACGACATCGCGGGTGGCGTCGATGAGCGCGATGACATCGGAAGCAACATAGGAGCCGGTTTCGCCCACGCCGACTACGATCGGGGAATCCTTGCGGGCCACGGCGATCACGCTGGGCTCGTCAGCGCACACGGCGGCCAGACCATAGGCACCGACCACGTGGGTGCAAGCCTCGCGCACGGAGGCCATCAGGTCGTGCGTCTCGGCATAAGCCTCTTCGATCAGATGCGCGAAGACCTCGGTATCGGTCTCGCTCTTAAAGTGGTGGCCGCGGCCCTCCAGCTCTTCGCGCAGCTCGGCGAAGTTCTCGATGATACCGTTGTGGACGATGGCGATACGACCGTCGCAGCTGGTGTGGGGATGAGCGTTAGCGACGGAGGGCTTGCCGTGGGTGGCCCAACGGGTGTGGCCGATACCGCAGGTAGCGTCGCTGTCGATGTTGGAAAGCTCGCTCTCCAGGCCCGCGACCTTGCCCACGCGGCGGATGACGTCGAGGTGCGCCGCGGCGCCCTCGCCCACCTCGAGCGCGACGCCCGAGGAGTCATAGCCGCGATACTCCATACGCTTGAGGCCCGTGACCAGGATGTTCTTTGCAATATCAGAGCCGGTGTAGCCGACGATTCCGCACATAGGATAAATCCCTTCGTTCGCGTGACTGCAAGACGTCCACGCACAGGGGGCGCTGAGACGTATAACGTTCGAGTATTGTACTCACGCAAACGCAAGCTGATATACCAGAAGTGGTATCTCAACTTAGATACCACCCGATGCACACATGCCCAGCCGGTCCAAACCACCACAATGGGGACAGGCACCTTTGTGGTGGTGTGGACCGGGGCGGCGCTCTGTCCCGGCGAAAGATCTCGATCTGTAACATCTGGGCCGCAACAAGCCGGCTTAGTGTTACAGATCGAGACATTACAGTTCGGCCCCTGCACTATGTCTCGATCTGTAACAGGTAGAGCCGGTTTTGCCGTCCAGGTGTTACAGATCGAGACAATTGAAGGCCCAGGCATCTAAACCGGGGACTGCGGACAAAAAGTTGGACCGTCAAGGTCCGGTTTGGAGTCCGCATGAC
>DXZN01000061.1 GCA_019419645.1 Collinsella sp.
ATGTGGGGCAGCGGCAGATCGTGGGCGTCGGTGGGGATGTGGTCGACGCGCTGTTCGTCAAAGGCGATGCCGACGATTTGACATACGGGCGAGAGCATGGGCAGGTAGCGGTCATAGCAGCCGCCGCCGTAGCCTAGGCGCGTGCCGGTGCGGTCGAATGCTACGAGCGGCACGACGATCATGTCGAGAGCTTCGGCAGGCACGATAGGGAAGCGGCTGCTGTCGATGTCCGTGGCCGCAAAGGCCCGCGTGGGGTGGGCGATAAACGTAGCCGCGTCCGCGTCGCCGGCAGCAACTGCCCGCATACACATGCGCTGGCCACAAGCTGCGGCGTCTGTTGCCGAGAGCATGCACGGATAGGCCACGCGCCAGCCACGTTTGGAGGCAGCTGCGGCAAACGCGGCTGAGTCGACTTCGGAACCCATCGCGGCATAGACGGCAACGGTGTGCGGCGCCGCGGCATCCAAGCGGCCCAGCAGCTCAACCAGCCGCGCACAGATATCAGCAGACTTCGCCGCCCGCAAGTCCAAATCAAGAGCATCGCGCCGAGCAATCACCGCCCGCCGCAACTCAGCCTTGTCCATCCCGGCTTCCTCTCCCAAACCTACCAAAAAGGGACAGGTTTATTTTGGCAGGTTTTATCTGGGCAAATGTCGAAACCACCACAAAGGTGCCTGTCCCCTTTGTGGTGGTTTTGGCCCATGCGTTAACGCTATAACGCCGCGGCGATTGCTTCGGTCACAAACTTATTGAGTGACTCGCCCTTCTTTGCCGCCGCCAGTGCTGCCTGCTTGTGAAGCTCGGAGCCTGTTCTCACATTGAACGAGCCCTTAAAAGCCCGCTCGGGTTCCTTGCCCTTTTCGGCACAAAACTCAAGGTAATCGTCGACGGCGTCGTGGAAGCATTGCTCCACTTCTTTGGCCGTGGAACCTTCAAATACGATTGCGTCCCTAATGCCGGCGACCATACCTGTTAGTACATGCTGCTCGGCATCGAACTCGACTGGGGCGAAATAGCCCTTGTATGCCAAAACGTTACTCATGACTGCCTCCGACATCCTGCAGAAATCGAACGATGTTTCGAATTGTCCCCGCTGTCAATTCGTCAGATGGATGAGGCGCGTGCATCACGAACATCCTGCCATCTGAGGGCCTGTAGAAGCGAATGCGCGATCCGGATGTCTTGCCTTTGCTGTCCATTTCAAAGCCATATGAGGCCATGACTTTTAAAAAATCGGCATACCGATACGTCGAAGGGCAGCTAAACAGTTGGGCGATGAGTTTATCGGCTCGAGTCATCCCGCCTCACATTCTGCAACTATATTCTAGTTGCAATTTAGATCCGATGCAATCACCCATACTATAGAACATGTGTACGTATAGAACAAGTGTTCGAACCACCACAAAGGTGCCTGTCCCCTTTGTGGTGGTTTTGCTTGCTGTGGCTAGCCCAGCAGGTCGATGACGTTAAAGCCGGCGTTGCTCTTTGCGATGACGTCGCGGCCGCCAAAGACGCAGGTGGGCGACTCGGCTGCGATGCGCGTCACGTCGGTGCCGAGCGAGCGCAGCTCACCGGGCGTGGCGGCGAGCATCTGGGCGCGACGCTCCTCGCGCGCATGCGGATCGAGCCCGGCCAGGTAGGTCGTGTTGCGGCGCTTGGTGAGCGCGTACGGCTTCACCGGCGCGTCCATGCCGCTCACGCAGCTCACGATAAAGCCCTCAAAGGCGGCTTCGTCGGGCTCAAAGCTGCCGAGCCATTCGCCTGCGCGCGCCACGCGCTCAATCGAAGGATCGATCGCCGGGTCGCGGTAGGTGTAGAACGCCGCCTGACGCTCACCTGCCGCGCGGAATCCGCAGCCGTACGCCCCGCCCTTCACGCGGATCTCGTTCCACAGGTAGTCGTAGGAGAGCGCGTTGGCAGCCACGGCCCAAGTGCCTGTCACGTCAATGCCCAGGCGACGCGGGTCGCACGCGCTTGCCGCAAAGCAGATGTCGCTGGGGATCACGAAAGCCTCGTGGCGGTCGCACGGCGCCGGCACCACGAGCGCGTCGCGGCCGGCACCATCGCCCGCACCCAGCCCCAGGTTGCCCGCGGCATCCCAGTACGCGTCAAAGTCCTCATCGCTGCCGGTAAAGCTCGCCATGCAGCCATCGGCCACAAAGATGCGGCCTGCCAGCTCGGCAAGCTTGGCGCGCAGGTCGTCCAGGCGCTCGTCAAAGTGGTCGAGCAGATCGCGCAGGAACAGGTAGAAGTCCACGCCCGAAAGCTGCTCGCGCACCACGGCCGAAGGCGAGCTGTAGCTCATCGCGCGACCGAGCGCCGCCGAGTGACCGTTGTTGATAAAGCCCTGCTCAAGCCCAATGCGAATCTGCGTGAGCACGTCGCGCACGCGGTCGGCGTCGGCATCTGCCAAAAGCGTGCTCGACCATACCTCGCGCGGCAGACTCGCCAGTGCATTAATCTTCTCGGACAGGGCGCCGGCGCTCACCAGCAGGTAGGGGCGCACGCCGTCCACGTCGGGCTGGGTCATGACTTCGGTCGTAAAGCTCAAAAAGCCCAGCTTGCCAGCGAGCAAGTTGTCGAGTTCCTCGGCCGAGTGCTCGCGCGTGGACAGCTGCTTAAGCAGGCGGCAGAGCAGCGTCACATAGGGCAGGTCCTCAAACGCGACGCAGCTCAGGTCGAAATACTGCATGGCGTAGGCCAGGCGGTTGGTAGGGATGTCGTGGCGCAGACAGGGGATGGGCGCGGTCGTGTCCACGACCAGTGACGGTTCGGGGCGCGCCTCGCCAATGTCGGACACGCGCAGGCGCGGCAGCGTGGCCTTGTCCTCGGGCGTGTCCTCGGCTTCCTGCGCGGCACGCAGCGCGGCCGTGCGCTCGACCACGTCGGCCAGCTCGGAATCGGTCATGGCGTCGCGCTTGGCTGCCAGCTCGATGGCCTCGGCACCCTCCGAACCCTCGGCGGCGTCCACCGGCACCAGCTCGACGAGCGCCATGTGATCGTTCTGCAGCACCAGCTCGCGCAGCAGGTCCTCAAAATAGCTGCCGTCCAGCTCGCCTCGCAGCTCCTCGTACACCGGGCCGTACTTGAGTGCCAGCGTCGCGGCGTCGTCATCGTAGAGCCAGGTGCTCAGCGCGTCGCACGCAATGGCCACGCCGTCGGCGATGCCGTAGTCGCGCTGGCGCAGATCGTATTCGTTGCTGCTGATGATGGCTTCCAGGCGCTCGCGCGGAACGCCGTGCTCGCACAGGTCGCGGCAGGCGTTCTGGAACATGCGACGCAGCTCGCGCGCCACGCCGGGCTGCGCGTTTTGCAGCATGATGAGCTCGTAGGGCTGCAGGCTCTCGGCCGCGGTGTAGCTCACCACGTTGCCGCCCAGGCCGGCGGCCAGAATGGCCTTCTTAACCGGTGCTTCGTTGGAGCCCAGCAGTGCCTCAAACAGGATATCCGCCGCGATCGTGCGCTTGCGGTCGAGCGCGCTGCCCAACACAAGGCCCAGGCCCACCAGGGCGTTCTCGGGTGTAGTGGCCATCTCGACGTGCTTGTACTCGCAGGTCACGGGCGCCTGCACGCCCAGCGGATTGGGCGCCAGCGCGGACGGGTCCTCGCCGGCGGCAACGGCTGCGTCCATGCGGCGGCTTGCGGCACTCGGCTGCGACAGATAGCGCTCGTCCAAAAAGGCCAGTGCGCGGTCCACGTCCAGGTCGCCGTAGAGCGTGATGTAGGAGTTGGAAGGATTGTAGTGGCGCGCATGCGTGTCCAGGAACTGCTCGTAGGTGAGCGCGGGAATCGCGCGCGGGTCGCCGCCGCTTTCGTGCGCATAGGCGGTGTCGGGATAGAGCGCGGCGTTGACGGCGTCGTCCAGCACGCTCATGGGGTCGGACAGCGCGCCCTTCATCTCGTTGAACACCACGCCGTTATAGCGCAGCGTGCCCTCGCGCAGGCTCGCGGAGCTGCTGTCGCCTTCGCCCTCGGCGCTCTCCGGCAGGTCCAGCTCGTAGTGCCAGCCCTCCTGCTCAAAAATGGTGGGCTTGGTATAGATGGCCGGGTTGAACACCGCGTCCAGGTACACGTCCATCAGGTTGTACAGATCCTGCTCGTTGGTGGTGGCAACGGGGTAGATGGTCTTGTCGGGGTAGGTCATGGCGTTGAGGAACGTTTGCATGGAGCTCTTGATCAGATCGACAAATGGCTCCTTGACGGGAAACTTGGCCGATCCGCACAGCACCGAGTGCTCAAGAATATGGAACACGCCGGTGGAATCGGCCGGCGGCGTCTTAAAGCCAATGGCAAAGGCCTTGTTTTCGTCGTTGCACGCCAGGTACAGCAGGCGAGCGCCCGAGGTGGTATGGCGCAGCACGTAAGCGTCCGAGTCGAGCTCGGGCACGGTCTCGCAGCGCTCGACGGCAAAACCATGGCAGGTGGTGCCAGGCACCAGCAGTGCGGCGGCAGCGGCGCGCGGGTCGGTTGAGGTGGTGGGCATATGCAGTCTCCTTTGACGCCCCAGCGGGGGCGAATCGAGTCGAATCCTCGAGAGTATACCCATATGGGGCCGTGGCTCTGCGATGAACTGAAGACGATGCCAGCGGATTGGACAAAGGCCCCGCGCGTTCACCGCACGAGCGTGGAAACTCGGACGCCTATCGAACGAGAGTGGATTATCGGACGGAATCAGCCTCAAAACGCCCAAAAACCGTCCAAATATCCACCCTCATTTCCCGACCGTCCAAAATCCACGCTCATCCGCCGCCCGCACATCTCTCATCTCTCATTCATCACGAATACGAGAGATAACAGAAAGACGAGAGATAAATATGAGAGATAACTGTGCAGCAAAGAGACAAGCAACCATGGTATTATCTCAATACCGATTGTTCTACCAGCAAAAACATGTTTATATGAAACAGATGGCAGACATCTTATCTTTTATCTCTCACTCATCTCTAATATGAGAGATAACAGAAAGATGAGAGATAATTACGAGAGATAACTGAGAGACGAGGGAAATCTATCCGCGGCATTCTCCGCAGAACCGAGCGAAAGGACGTGCAGATGAACGAAAACGAACTGACCGGTCTGCTCGAGTCTTTAAGGCGCATGGGCTCGGACGATTTTAACGTCGAAGTGAAGGAGAGCGCCACGACGCTTTCCCGCGACGTATGGGAAACGGTCAGCGCTTTCGCAAACACCGCCGGCGGCATCATCGTACTCGGAGTGAGCGAGCGCGCGGGTTTTGTCCCAGTTGCAAACTTTGAGACCGAGAAAGTGCTCAACCAATTCGTGGCGGGCATGGGCGATGCCGGCGGTCGCGGAAAGCTGGCCAATCCGCCCAAATACACCATTGAGCGCGTGGAGCTCCAGGGCACCGTGGTTCTAGTCATCGCGATTGAGGAGCTTGACCCGTCGAGCAAGCCTTGCTATGTCATGGAGCGGGGCGCTCAAGGTGGCAGCTACAAACGCATCGATGACAAAGATGTCCCGCTTTCGTCGACCGAGGTTTTGGCACTGTCGTCATATGAACGGACGAGTCCTAGCGATCGCGATGCGGTGCCCGGCACGAGTGTGGGCGATCTCGACGAGTCGCTGGTCGACCGCACGATAGAGCGTGCCTATTCGTTGACGCCTCGAGCGATGCGCGGTGCGGCGGACAAGAAGACAAAGATGGAGCGTCTGAATTTCCTCGACTTCCAGGGCAATGTTACCAAGGCCGGCCTCCTTGCCGCGGGCGTTTACCCTCAGCAGTTCTATCCCAAGCTCTTCATTGATGTGGCTGTCCACGTGGGAACTCAAAAGGGAGCTGCGGGGCCACTAAGGTTTATGGACCGCACAATCTGTGAGGGAACGTTGGGCGAGATGATCTCGGATGCTGTCGCGGCCGTCGCCAAGAATTTGCGGCGAACCTCGACCGTCCAAGGCGTCTCGCGTGTCGACTCGCTGGAGATTCCCGAGGAGGTTCTGCGCGAGGCAATCGCCAACGCCGTAATCCATCGAGAATACGGGGATCGGTTCTGTGGACAATCGATTGCCGTCGACGTCTTTGACGATCGTGTCGAGGTGACGAATCCTGGCGGCCTTTACGGGGGAAAGACTCGCGAGAACTTGTTTGACGGCAGCTCCCGATGCCGTAACGCGACGCTCGTGAAACTCATGTCGATTGTCCCGCTGCCGGATGGCGCAGGTTCGCCGGCTGAGGGCAATGGCTCGGGCATCCCGATGATGATCGATGCCATGCGCGCGCATGGTCTGGCCGAGCCCCTGTTCTGCCCGGGGTTCGATCGGTTCAAGGTCGTACTTTACCGTCCAAAGATCGAGCCGGTCGATCATGGCGGGGACTTGATTATGACGGCACTCAAGCGCTACGGCGAATTGGGGACGCGCGAACTGGCGGAGCGCACGGGACTCACGGTTTCCCAGGTTAGGGCACGCGTCAATGCGCTCATTGAGCAGGGTGAGCTTGAGCCGACGGCGCCGTCGACAAGCCGCAACCGCAAATATCGACTGTCAGAGCGCGTGGAATAAATGCGTTAGTGGACGAGGCGACCCAATAATCGACCCTCGATTGGCGCCCACTAAGGTAAAGCGGTTGTTGCCCAGTCGACGGTGATGCTAAAGACTCGGCTTACGCCGGCATGGCCCCGAACCCGTCCATCAAGAACAGCCTAAGAACCAGCTTGATGACATATCCCGGTTTGACTTCAGCCGCGTCAAAGACGTGGCGCTCGGCGAGCTCGCTGCAGTATGCATAGATGTCGCGGATGAGCTTCGCGCCCGAGAGCGTAAACATGTAGCCTGCGTCCGAAAGTGCATTGGGTGCGGCGGGCAACTTGGCCATGTGGCAGAACGTTTGCAGGTCGGGCGCCATAACATTCTGGTAGTCGAGGTGGCCGCTGGCATCCTGTGCGGCAAGCTCCAATTGGCGCACAAAATCCAGCGCCGCCGCTAACACAAAGCTCGGCGTAGGCGCATTGACGTCCTGAGTGGTCGCCACAAGCCTGCCCGCCGCCTGCGTGACAAGCCAAGCGACCTCGCGCTGGCAACGCACGGCCTTGCGCGTAACCGGCTTGATGGACGAAGAAGAAACGCTCCCCTTAGGCGGATTCGAAGCAGCCATAAGGCCCTCCCATGAACGACCCGGTCCAACAAGCCCGGATGAAACACGTGCTACATCAGTATACAGGGAAGTGGGGTAGCGGGGTACAAGCGCGCCAGCGGCAAACCGAGAGCATCAACGATGTGCCGATCGCGGAATGAGATCTCGTAATAATTGACTCTCGGTCATATTATTGAGGGGCATGACTCGCGTTCGTATGGTTGTAGGTGCTGGCGATGAACGACATTGACCTTGCTGTTCCGTTGATGGATGGACCAAGCTATGACCGCGCCTGCAGTCTCGTGCCTTCCGAATACGTTGAGGCATGGGAGTGGTTTCTGGGTGAGGAACAGCGCGGCGGCGTTTGGACCAGCCTTCCGCACCACACCAAGGAAGATAGCCCTCAGTATCAGTATCGTTTGAGAATTGGCTCGGACTTCTTTCCCGTAACGCGGGATTCAGGGATCTTCTGGCCGGGCCAGGATCGGGTGAAGCAAGATCCCAATAAGATCTTTGCACTTTCGGTCCATAACTCTAAAAAGAGCTTCTACACCGATGTGCCTCCGCTCTATTTGGACGATGGTACGTGGGTCATTAAGTACTCGGTTCAAGCGCCGGGTACCGTTGGTTTTCGAGACCAGAATTACAACCGTAAAATGCTCAACTGCATGGAATGTGGCGTTCCGGTCGGAGTCATATTTGCAACCGAGGTGGGCTATAAGGTGCTCGGCCTTGCGTTTGTTGAGCGGTTCGAGCCCGAAAACGGATGGTTTGTTCTGCACGGTCCTGTTCATAAAGGCGGACCGGACCCTCGTTTTGCGTCCGATATGAGTTATCTGAAGCACATGCCCGTCGATATTGAGTTTGCCGGACAGGGTGCGACCGACGACGAAAAGGTCCACTATGCGTTGAGGCGCGAGCGATTGGGGCAGCAATGGTTCCGCAAGCAGCTCGTTGCCGCCTATGACGGCCGTTGCGCGGTGTCGGACTGCGGCGTCAGCGAAGCTCTGGAGGCTGCACATATCGAGAATTACTCGGGACCCAAATCGCAGGTTGCCAGCAACGGCATTTTGCTTCGGCGCGACCTTCATTCCCTATTTGATGCTCACCTGATTTCGTTTGAGCCCATTTGCGGCGAATATCGGCTGTGCGGATCGTACCTGCTGGATAAGACCGACTACGCTTCCTTTGCGGGTGCGACGCTAAGGCAGCCGAATGAGCGTCAGTGGCGACCCAACACGGTGTTTCTTGAGGCCCATCGCATTGAGTTCGATCGCTCGGAAAAGAAGCGTGAAAAGGCGGGGCTTCTGCCGTATTAGCGTATTTGGCTTTGGCATTCTTTGACGATCGTGTTGTTTGATCGGATCGCGTGGCGATGCAATCTCGCGCCCGCCCGCCGGTGCATGCTCTTCCTGATTTGTATAGCGAGAGGGGAGCGTGTATGAGCTGGCGAGGCGATGTCGTGATGGGGAAGTACGGAAAACTGCCGCGTGCCCTTATCGACAACAATATGTTTCCGGGCGTAGAAGTTGATTGCGGGTCGTTTGCTGTCGCCTGTCCTTGTTGCGGCTCGCAAATACCGGTTCTCGATATTCGGTTCATCGATGCACGTGACAGATTCAGCGACGAAGTGAGGAAACGTACAGGCGTTCATATGCCGGTGTATCCGGAGAAATGTCCTGTTTGTGGCCTCGATATCGTGTACGACGCCGGCGACGAGGGGTAGGTGATGCGGAGGAGCTGGCTGTGAAGGCCTCTCCGTCTCTACAAATAAATCCCCTCACCGAGTTGCCTGTGGAACTCGGCGTGATGGTCGCGTGCCCAGGTAAAGAGCGCCTGGTCAAAGTCGGTGCGCGTGGCCGGGACGCCAAAGACGCCGGCAACTTCGACGCGCACAAACTCCAGTGCCGGCAGCTTGTTGATGACAGTGAGGGCAAACGGGGACGAGGGCTCCTCGAACAGATAGCGGCTGCCTTGCAGCGCGTCGCAACTGGTGCACGTGTTGCCGAGCGACGGGGCTTTGGAGGCTCGCGTGCCTACGGGCTTGTAGCCGCAGCGCTTAGAAAGATAGTCGCGGATCTCGCCCGGCACGCAGCCAAGAGCGGGCACGATGGCGAGTGCGTTGGCGTTGGCCGTGTCGATGGCAATGTGCCCGGCTTCGTTGGGCGCGTGCGCGATGGCGATGCTCTCGTCGCTATCGGTTCGATGGGGAATGCCAAAGGCCGCGACCGAGGTCTCTTTGTGACACTTCCAGCACTCGCGCTTGCCCAGTACTAGATATATATACGGCGCTGAGGGGTCGGATCGGTCAACACCGGGCAGCCACTCGGCAAAGGGCTCGGGGTTGACGCCGCTGGGTACATACCAGATCTTCTTGATCCGGTCCCATTTGGCGCCCAGCGCCTTGGCTTCTTCTTTGTGCGAAAAGGGGACATCGAGCTCGGTGCGCATGGCGGCTCCTTGGTGCTGCAGGTGCAAGTGACTCAAGGATACCGCAGGGTGTGGACGTTGTGGCGTTTTGCCGAGAAGCTGCGGCTCGGATGGGTTCGAGACGCGTTGGTCTCGGCCTCGGTGGCTATTGGGCGGTTGGAGCAGCTTGCGGCGCAGTTTTGTG
This sequence comes from Collinsella sp., assembly GCA_019419645.1. Taxonomy (GTDB): domain Bacteria; phylum Actinomycetota; class Coriobacteriia; order Coriobacteriales; family Coriobacteriaceae; genus Collinsella. The sequence continues at coordinate 9,705 of DXZN01000061.1, forward strand.
CCTGGCTATTGTTGATGTTGGGGTATTGAATTTATTTGGCAGCCATTCGTCAGGTGAATTGATGCTATGTTGCGATGGCGATTGGAGCTGCCAGCGGATTTGGCGACATAAAACAAAACAGCCCAGAGACATAGCCTCTGAGCTGTGAACATTTGGTGGGCGTTAGAAGATTTGAACTTCTGACCTCTTCCGTGTCAGGGAAGCGCTCTCCCCCTGAGCTAAACGCCCGATCAAGGGTGCGCAAGTGCGCAAGGGATAATATAACGGAGCCTGAACTCGGTGGCAAGAACATTTTTAAAAATCGCTTGCATTGTGGAATTCGGGGGCTTTGTCATATCCATTTCAAAAGAGCCTGCTGCCGCGATTTGACTGTCGCATAATGCAAGGCCATTGCGGTACCGAGCTATGGAAAGACGCCTGCGGAATTGTCCTACCGATAAGCGGACAAGCCTCCGGCTGGTGCCTTCGCCGTGGTAAGGTAAGCCGAATTGTTTCCAGGCTGTTTCGGGGGAGTAGAATGAGCAAAGAGTGCGTCGAGCAGGTCGAAGGCGCAGGAGCTTCGGTGCCGATGACCGATATATCGAACATTGATGTGCCCGAGGGCACCGACGAGCTCAGCCGCAGCACCCGCCGTGCATGGCGCGACCGCCTGAACAGCGCTTCGACGCGCAAGATGATCACGGGCGTCTTGGCTACGCTGGTGGGCGGTTCGTTTTGGGGCTTCTCGGGCACCAGCGCGAGTTTTCTGTTCGATACCTATCACGTCGACACCTTGTGGCTAATGAGCGTGCGCCAGATTCTCGCCGGTCTACTCTTTATGGCCGTGGTTGTCACGCGCGACCGCGCACGCCTGGTCAAGCTTTGGACGACGCCCGCCGATCGCAAGCAGCTGCTGCTCTTTACCGCCTTTGGCCTGCTGTTCAACCAGTTTTGTTATCTTTCGGCCGTGCGCCTGACCAATGCCGGAACCGCGACGGTGCTCCAGTGCCTGCAGCTGGTCATCATTATGGGCTACACCTGCGTGATCGATCGCCGCATGCCTCGCGTGCGTGAGGCCGTTGGCATTGGGTTGGCCCTGGGCGGCACCTTTTTAATCGCTACCGGCGGCGACCCTACCAGTCTGAGCATATCGCCGCTTGGCCTGGTCGCAGGCCTTATGTGTGCGGTTAGCGCCGCCTGTATGGCGGTGATTCCCGCCAAGATTCTTTCCGAATACGGC
>DXZN01000062.1 GCA_019419645.1 Collinsella sp.
TCTTAAAGCGGCCCTCATAGGCAGCTCGAATAGCCGGGTAGTCGCGCGGGGCCTCGTAGGCCATGCGCAGCAGGTCGTTGTTGTCGAGGGCGGACTGGGCAGCCTTGAGCGCGCGGTACTCAGCCTCTACAGAGCGGACCAAGCCCACCAGCGCATCGAGCGCGGGACCACCGCAAGCGAGCACGATATTGATAAACGCATCGGCGGCCTCGGCCTTGAGCAGCTCGACCTGCTCCTTGGGGAACGCTTTGCTCGCGCGCGGCATGGTGCACGACATCATGAGTCGCGCCGCATCGGCCATGGTCTTGCCGCTCGTCTCGAACGCGTCGATGGCATCGAGCGCCATCTGCGCCTTCTCGGTCGCGGCCTTGCTTGCGCCCAGCGCCGCGCGATAGGCATCGGCGAGTGCCGAGGTATCGGCCTGGCCGCGCGCCACGCGCACATCGTCCATGCCGCCCGGCAGCTGACTCGATAGCTCCAACAGGTCGCGCACCAGGCCTTTAATGGTGGTGCCGGCGCCAAAGGGGCCGCCCTCGCCCGCCATGGGATACCAGGCGTAGAGGGCCTTGAGCGATGCCGCGAGCTCGGGGGCGGCATCGGGCGCCGTCGCGCGGGCCAGCACATGCTCAACTGCCTGATCCATAAGCTCGTCGGTATCGGTGAGCACCGTGAACTCGGGGTCGATGCCCAGCTCCAGCGCGTGCGCGCGCAGAATACGCGAGCACATGCCGTGAATGGTCGAGATCCACGCGTCGTCGACGGTCAGCGCTTCCTCGTCCATGCCCTCGTCGATAAGCGCACGGCGCACGCGGTCACGGATCTCGGCAGCGGCATCTTTGGTAAAGGTAATGGCGAGCACCTGGTCCAGATGCTCAGCGAACGGACCGGATTCGGGCGAGAGCGCGTAGACGATGCGGCGCGTGAGGGTAAAGGTCTTGCCCGAACCGGCGCCCGCCGAGACAAACAGCGGACGGTCGAGCGTTTTGACGATCTGCAGCTGTTGCGGCATCAAAGTCGAAAGATCCATGGCCTACACGTCCCTCCTTACAAACGTTCCTTCGTGGTTATACGAGCAGCGCGCATGCGCGGCCTGAGCCGACGTCGGGTCGACGGCGGCAACGTTGCCTGCTTCGAGCTCGCGCAGGCGCTCGGCGATGCCGGCCTCCACGCGATCGAGCAGGGCGTCGAAGTCCATGCTGCCACTCTCGCCGGGGAAACCTTTCTTAAGGCCCGGGATGCGACCGTCGCCGCGCTCTTCCTCGAGCAGCTCGGCGCTCGCGGCACCGCGCAACGCCGGCTTGCCGCCCTTGGTCGAAAAGTAGAGCGCCGCGCGGGTGTCCAAATCCAGCGCCCGGCGCATGGCCTGGGCGTAGATGAGCGTTTGGGTATGTGGCGGCAACCAGCGCGGATCGTCGATGGGCGCCGTGCCCGATTCCTCGTCGCGCACCGTAGGGTCGGCGAGCTTAAACTCCTCAACGCCCGTGCGATGCTTGTAGTCGATCACCACGGCACGATTCTCGGCGTCCACGTCCACGCGGTCGATGCGCCCGCCAAGCGGCCAACCGGCATACTCGACCTTGAGCTCGTTGAAGGCGAACTCCAGGTAGCGCGGAGCAAAGGGGGCAAGTGCCTCGGACTCGTAGGCAAGCACGCCCTCCAGCTGCGGCAAGATCTCGGCCACCTGGCGCTCCTCCACCGCAGAGAGCGGCACCAGCGGGCCCTCCGTGCCTCGCTTGCCGGCGTGCTCGGCCAACGTCTCGTCAAAGACCTCGCGCAGCAGCTCCTGAGCGCGCGGCAGATTCTCGGGCGTCACGCGCTGCATGCCCTCCTGGGGCAGGCGGGCATGCAGATGCTCCAGCACATCGTGGACAAAGTTGCCCTTCTCCATGTTGCCAAAGCCCGCGTCGATGGACTGGGGCTTCACGCGATACGACACGAACCAGCACAGCGGGCACGTCGAATACGCCTCGATCTGCGAGGCGGACGTCAGACGCGGCACGAGCGGCGCGTTCTCGCCCTCGCCATCGCGGCGACGCAGGACCAGATACGGCACAGCCGCTTCACTCAAATGCTGAGGAGCCTCGCACGCGACGCGCTTGCACTCGATGCCCTCGCCGGCCGCTGGATCAAAATCGGCGACGATACCGCCCTCGCCCACGCACGCAACCTTGGCGGCGCCAGCGGCCTCGGCATGCGCCCGCAACTCGGTCCACACGGCAGCCGGATAGCACTCGCGCGCCTGGCGATCGTGGGTCACGCGGGCGAGCACAACGAGGCCGCGTGCCGCCTGCATCGCGCGGCCAAAGCGCACGCGCAGCAGGGCCGCGGGCTCAAGCGTCACACCGCTGCGCCCCAGCTCGGCCGTCAGCGTGGCCAGCGGGCCCTCCTCGTGCGAAAGCGGGTAACTGTCCAGGTCGACGTCGGCAAACAGCACGGCATCGTAGCTGGCGGGGCGCAGGGCTGCCGCATCGGCAAGCGACGCAAAGCGCACCTGGGCGCGCGGCGTGCGGTCGACCTCGTAGGTCTCGTAATCGTATGCGGTACTGCGCTTGTCCACCTTGGTACGAACGTCGTCGAGCACGGGCACGGTCGCGGCCTGCGACACGTCGAGCGCGCGAGCATCGTTCATAAGGATGTCGATGGCATGGCGCAGCAGAGCCGTCTCTGTCTGGCGACGGGCCTGGCCGTCAAGGCCGCCTAGAGCGCGATCGGGCAACGCCTCGGCGACGGCAAGCATTGCCTTGAGCGCCGTCACGGGCTTGTCGCGCCACAGCACCTGAAACACGTCCGAGACCACACATGGCACGTTCTTAAACCAGTTCTCATCACTGGCAGCCTTGCGCGTGCCCCTCACCTGGCCCTGCACGCTCTGCAGCAGGCTCTTGACGGCCGTGGTGGTCTTGCCACGCGACAGGCGCATGTTCTTGTCGAAGGTGCGCGCGCTGGCGGCATCGGCACCCGAAAGCGGACTGTAAATCCAGTCGGTAAGCTCCGGCGCGGGCCACCACTCGGTCTTGGAGGCGGTGCCCTCGTCGGCGGCCTTCATGCGCTCGATCAGATTGGCGAGCGCCATAAACTGCCCGCCCGCGATGGATTGGGAAAACGCCGTGAACTCAGTTGTCTCGGCCGCAATATGACGCGCCGCCAAACGGGCAGCGAGTTCACCGAACAGCCGAGGCGCCCGGGCAGACACCACGAGCACGCGCACGGGGTCCGCGGACGCCGCGACGCTGCCGTCGACCTCGGCGTCCTCACACGTTTGTACCAGCCCATCGATTGCATCCACATAGGCGGGGGCGCGGGCGTGAGGGCCGGCAACCTCTACAAAGGTAGGCTGAGCGGCGGACTTGGAGGCAGTCTGGGGCGCGACGGCACCCTCCCCCAGCAGCGCGGCCTCAAACAGCACGCCGCGGGCATCAAATGCCGCGGCAAGCTCCTCGCGCATCGCCGCCTGCTCGCGGGCAAGCAGCACGACGACCTCTCCCTCGTTGTTCGCCACGGCCGACAGCAGCTCGAGCAGGCCGTGCGTAAACGACGTGACGCCGCGCACGCAGACGGCGCGGGCGCACGCCGGAAGGTTGTCGGCCAGCACCTCGGCCATAAGGTCAGCCGCCTCGCAGGGCTCGACCATGCCTCGACGGTCCAAGCCGCTCGCATAGGCGCTCAACAGCTCGAACACGCGGGCCTCGGCGTCACTTTTGGGCTCGGGCTGAGCGGCGGCATCGCGGCAGCGCTCGGCACCCGTTCCCGCTACGCCCGGCAGCACATCGCGGGCCATGCGCGCGAGCATGCGCACCGTTCCCTGACTGCGCGAAAGCGGCTGCAGGTCGACATCGTCGCGACGGGCGATCATGTCCGAGAACAGCATCTGGCGCTGCATGTTGTCGACGAAGCCGCGGCCATCGCCCATAAGCTCCCACAGCGAACGAAGCCACGACGCAGGGGTTTTGTAGTCAACGCCCAGCGAGACGCCAGCAACCGCGGCATCATGACGGCACAGGTCGAGCTCGGCAAACGAGGACGCCAGCAAAACGGCACGTCCGTGGCGGGCAACCAGGTCGGCCAGCAGCGCCGCCTCGGCATCGCTCAAATCCGTGCCGGCATTAGTGGTATAGATTCGAACAGGCATGGTCCTCCACTCAAACTGTTCGCAATGTTCAACGCATCTATCCTACCCGCCCGCGCGGACAACCTGACCCCAATGCACCAGATCCCCTCGATGATCCGTTTTCCTCCGTCCCCAAGAAATCGATTTCGACACACAAAAACCGCCCCCGAAGGGGCGGCTCCAGTTGATTCGTTTGTTGCCGTTGGCCTACTCGCCATCCTCCAGCTTGATGAGGATCTTGCGATAGCCACCGTACTCGCCGTTGAGCGCCTTGGAAACACGACTCACCGTGGTGGACGAAGCGCCCGTGCGGGCCTGAACCTCAACATAGGGCTCGCCCTCATCCAGATAACGCGCGACCTGCAAGCGTTGCGAAAGATCACAAATCTCGCGCGGCGTGCAGATATCGGTCAAAAACGCCTGGATATCCTTCTCGTCATCCAAAAGACTAAATGCGTGGACTAGCTGCTTGACATCAGGCTTGTCAAACATGTTCTCGATGTTCATCGATCACCGCCAAACCCGCCAAAAGGCATCGAAGTTGATACTAACATCGGGCATCGTTCACCCGTAATATGCAATAAAACTATGCATGGGCCATTTGCCCGTAGCAGTGTAGCACACCACCAAACTAAAGCGACAAGACTCTCTGCCAGCGGCACGTTTTTAGGACGAACGCCGTTTTGAAACCGAATGCGCACGTAAGCTCCACGAATATCTGAGACAATGGGCGGCCGAACAAGGCGGCATACCCGCGCGGCCGCCCAAGCTGCCGCAGCAAACCGCTTCACGCGTCACCAACGCACCCTGCGCAAGAAAGGATTCACACCATGCGCTTTATGCTTAACTGGCTCTTCACCTCGATCGCCATCGCGATTGCCACGTTCCTCGTTCCCGGCATCCAGCCCTTCGGTTTTGCGGATGCCTGGGTCTGCTTCGCCTTCGTGGGACTGTTCCTGAACATCGTCGATTCGTTCGTCAAGCCGTTCCTGACGGTCATCTCGCTGCCGCTCACGATCATTACGCTGGGCATTTTCCAGCTTGTCGTCAACAGCTTTATGCTCGAGCTGGCCAGCTATCTGTCGGTCAATCTGCTGGGCGCGGGCATCTCCATCGCCAGCTTTGGATCGGCCTTTATGGGCAGCATCCTGGTGTCCATCATGCGCAGCATCCTCGACAGCATCGCCGAGGGCTAAAACGGCCATTCCGGCCGCGCCCGTCTCAACAGCCCAAAACGAAGGCCGCCCATCACAAAAATGGGCGGCCTTCTTATTTGCCAAGTCTCAAAGGGCGAGAGAATCTGCCATTTCCACCCCGTCCCCAAATGGCAGGTGGGCTAGATCACGTAGTCGTAGCCTTCGTTGGGAGCGACAAGTTGATCGAGCGTCACACCGTCGAGGTAGTCGTTGATAAGCTTGTCCAGGTTCTTCCACACGTCGAGCGTGGGGCACTCGTCAGAGCGCGAACAACCCTTGCAGTCGCCATCCAGGCAGGCGACCGGCGCCAGGCTGCCCTCGGTCAGGCGCAAGATCTCGCCCACCGTGTACTGCTCGGGCGGGCGCGTGAGCACATAGCCGCCGCCCTTGCCGCGCATGCCCGAGAGCATGTTGGCGCGCACGAGCGTAGCCAGAATATTCTCGAGGTACTTCTCCGAAATACCCTGACGCGCCGCAATCTCTTTAAGCGGGATACGGCCTGTCGCCTGGTGCTCGGCCAGGTCGACCATAACGCGCAGGGCATATCTGCCCTTTGTGGAAACCAACATATATATAGCTGCCTTTCGGTCTTTTAATTCGTAGAAATTCTAGCCGAAAAATTGGTTTTGAAAATACCTATTCCCGTCAAGATGGTTAATCGACTCGTAATAATCTTCTATTTCCTATTGCGTTACTAGGCTTTGGTGTCTACTATGCTTGCCAACAGCAAAACGAACAACCTATAAGGTTTGTGGGTTTCGCTGCCACACACACCGTAAAACCACACGGTATCCAGTCATTTGAACACTTTGGAGGTTCACCATGAGCAATGTTTACACGTCCATCGATCAGCTTATCGGCCACACCCCGCTTCTGGAGCTCACCCACTTCGAGGCCGACGAGGACCTCAAGGCCCGTGTGCTCGTCAAATTGGAATACTTCAACCCCGCCGGCTCCGTCAAAGACCGCGTCGCCAAGAACATGATCGACGAGGCCGAGAAGGCCGGCAAGCTCGTGCGCGGCGGCGACTACACCATCATCGAGCCCACGAGCGGCAACACCGGCGTCGGCATCGCCTCGGTGGCGGCCGCCCGCGGCTACAAGGTGATCATCACCATGCCCGAGACCATGTCCGTCGAGCGTCGCAAGCTTATGCAGGCATACGGCGCACAGCTCGTGCTCACCGACGGCTCCAAGGGCATGAAGGGCGCCATCGCCAAGGCCGAGGAGCTGCAGAAGGAGACGCCCAACAGCATTATCGCCGGCCAGTTCGTGAACCCCGCGAACCCCGCCATCCACAAGGCCACGACCGGCCCCGAGATCTGGGATGACACCGACGGCAAGGTCGACATCTTCGTCGCCGGCGTCGGCACCGGTGGCACCGTGACCGGTGTGGGCGAGTTCCTCAAGGAACAGAACCCCGAGATTCAGGTCGTCGCCGTCGAGCCCGCCACCTCCCCGGTGCTCTCCAAGGGCCAGGCCGGCCCGCACAAGATCCAGGGTATCGGCGCCGGCTTTGTGCCCGACGTCCTCGACACCCAGGTCTATGACGAGATCATCCCCGTCGAGAACGACGACGCCTTTGCCACCGGCCGCGCCGTGGGCCACAAGGAGGGCGTGCTCGTGGGCATTTCGTCCGGCGCCGCCGTGTGGGCCGCACTGCAGCTGGCCAAGCGCCCCGAGAACGAGGGCAAGACCATCGTGGCGCTGCTCGCCGACACCGGCGAGCGCTACCTGTCCACGGCACTCTTCCAGGACTAGAGCTCTCGTTCCTAGAACGAGTCCAAGGCACGCCGGCCCCCCTCTCTTCTGGCAGCCTGAGCTCATCCCAACAGGGTGTCCCACAGGACGCCCGAACTTGCTACAATGTCTGCGGCGCGGAACCAGCCTCCCGCGCCGCTTTTCTTTTTTGGCCACATGCCACCAAGGAGAACCTCCCCATGCACAACAAGCGCGTGCTCGTCGCCATGAGCGGCGGCGTCGATTCCAGCGTGACCGCGTATCTGCTCAAAAGTCAGGGTTACGAATGTGTCGGTGCCACCATGCGCCTCACCTGCCCCGCGCCCGATCCCACCACGGGCATGAGTAAGGTCGACCGCGACATCGCCGATGCAAAGGCCGTCGCCGAGCGCCTGGGGATACCCCATCACGTGCTCGACTTGCAGCAAACCTTCGACCGCAACGTTGTCGAGCGTTTTATGAACGCCTACCAGGAGGGGCTGACGCCCAATCCGTGTATCATCTGCAACCGCCATATTAAGTTTGGCGCGTTGCTGGATGCGGCGCTGGATATGGGCTGCGACTACATCGCCACAGGCCACTATGCCAAAACGAGCCAGGCGCCCGACGGCACCTGGCAGCTGCATCGCGGCGAGGACCCCAAAAAGGACCAGAGTTACTTTTTGTATTCGCTCACGCAGGAGCGCCTGGCGCACACGATCTTTCCGCTGGCAGGCCTAGACAAAGAGCATGACGTGCGCCGCATAGCCGCCGAGCAGGGCTTTACCAACGCCCAGAAGGCCGAAAGCGAGGACATCTGCTTTATTCCAGACGGTGACTACGCGGGCTATATCGAGCGCCGTTGCGGACATCCCGCTGCACCGGGCGACATTGTGTGGCGCGACGGCAGCGTGGTCGGGCGCCACAACGGCGCGCTGCGCTACACCATCGGCCAGCGCAAGGGCCTGGGTGTCGCGATGGCGCATCCCGTGTATGTGACGGGCGTCGACGCCGCCAACAACACCGTGCATCTGGGCGAGGCCGAGGACCTGACCGCCTCGGCGCTAACTGCCGATGAGTGGATCTGGAGCGCCCCTGCCGACCGCATGGAGGCAAAGCTCGATGCCGGCGGCATTCGCGTGGGCGCCAAGTACCGCTACCGTCAAAAGGACCAGGCGGCGACCCTTACACGTGGCGCCGACGGACAAATGCTGCTGACTTTTGATGAGCCGCAGCGAGCCATCGCCCCCGGCCAGGCCGTTGTAGTCTATCGCGGCGACATCGTCCTGGGCGGCGGCACCGTGACCGGCGCCATCAAATAGCCCCATCCCCTTCATAAGTTGCGGTGAAATAGGGACTGTTTAAGCGTTTAAAACCGCCAAACAGTCCCTATTTCACCGCAAGTTAGAGAGGACAGCCTCGGTCGGTACTGCCGTGTCAGCCGAGGCCGCTGCATCGTTAGCGCTGGACGTAGGCGCGAACCAGCTCGAAAGTGTTGCGCACACCGTCGATGTGGCTGCGCTCGTAGTTGTGGCTCGCGTACACGCCGGGGCCGATCAGACCATGGCGAATGTCGTAGCCGGCCGAGAGCGTGGCCTCGACGTCGGAGCCGTAGTGCGGGTACACATCGATGGCGTAATCGAGCTCCAGCTCGCGCGCGATGTTGGACAGCGTGGTTACCAGGTCGTAGTTGTACGGACCGCCCGAATCCTTGGCGCAAATCGAAACCATGCGCTCGGTGCAGCCCAGGTCGTCACCCACGCAGCCCATGTCCACGCTGATCATCTCACGCGTGTCGGCCGGCACAAAGGCACCGCCGTGGCCGACCTCCTCGTACACGGTAAAGAGCAGCGACACCTTGCGCGAAAGCGACACCTCGCCGTCAGCAACGGAACGGGCCAGACCCAGCAGAATCGACGCCGACAGCTTGTCATCCAGGAAGCGGCTCTTGATGTAGCCGCTCTCCGTCACCGTGGTACGCGGATCCATAGCGATGATGTCGCCCGTCTGAATACCCAGCTCGAGCACATCGTCCTTGCTGTCAACGTTCTCGTCGAGCAGGATTTCCATGTTCTTCTCGATGGTCTTGACCGGCTCATCGGCCACATGCGCCGAAGGCTCGGTATTGAGGACCACACCCGTAAAGACTTTGCCATCGCGCGTGTAAACGGTGCAGTTCTCGCCATCGGCCGTAGACCACTGATGCCCGCCGAGCGTCGTGGGACGCAAGCGACCATTGTCCTTGATGGAACGCACCATGGCGCCCAGGGTATCGACATGGCTCGCCAGTACGAGCGGCTCACCCTCGCCACCAAGCTCAACCAACACGTTGCCCTTATTGGAACGCTCGGGCCCAAACCCCATATCGCGCAGGGTCTCCATCAGATAATCAGTCGCCGCACGGGTATAGCCCGTAGGCGAAGCAATCGAGGTAAGCGCCTTCAACTGGTCAGTAATATAGGAGAGCGTCTCCTCTAGAGAAGCATCAACATTAGAAGCCATATGCATCCTTCCAAGTAAAACTAAGACCGAGCCCCGATTTTAACCGTTCTGCACGTGCAATACTCTAGAAACCGAGCCGACTCCAGACGTCCCCGCACCGGTTTTGTGCACGCGCTCGGTTTACAGTCCCAATCTTGCATAAATCATATCGGTATCTGCATAAATATGAGGCGTCTATTTGCTTCGTCTCAGGGTACCCCACCTTGGACCGTGCAAAATACGGAGTATTCAGCACCGTGGACCCCGTCAGCCCCATCGCAAACGGCAAAGCGACGCGGCTACAGCAGTGTTGCAGGTCGTCGCAAACCAAAAACGCGGTGGCAGCCCCTCCGCTCATCGATAGCCCACCCGCAATGGTTGTCGATGGGCGTCTGCGGGCCACTGCGGCCCATTCACAACGTTATGCATTTTTCAGAGCTTGCTGAATACTCCCAAAAATGCACGCTGGGAAGTGCACCACCTATCCGCAGCGGGAAGCATGCCTTGGTTTTGCCCATATCGGGGCATCGGCGCGGCACAAAAAGCCCCGCCGTGCGTAGCACGGCGGGGCCAGCAGCAAGTCAAAAGACCATACGCCTACGGGCGAAGGACCACCAAACTGGGCTAGGCAGCCGGGCAGATCTTCTTGAAGAGCTCGATGACGTCGTCGAGCGTCGCCTCGCGCGGGTTACCCGGGAAGCAGGCGTCGGCCATGGCGTCCTTGGCCAGGACCTCAATCTCGTCGGCCTTCATGGCCTCGCAGACGTGCGGGATGTTCACGTCGGCAGAAAGCTGCTTAACGGCGGCGATGGCGGCGTCGGCGGCCTCGTTGGTGCTCATGCCCGTGGTGTCAACGCCCATGGCGACGGCAACCTTGGCCAGGCGATCGGCGCAAACCGGCTTGTTGAACTCCATGGCGATCGGCAGCAGCATGGCGCAGGCGACGCCGTGCGGGGTGTCGTAGTGGGCGGACAGGGTGTGGGCCATGGCGTGGTCGATGCCCAGGCCGACGTTGGAGAAGCCCATGCCGGC
>DXZN01000063.1 GCA_019419645.1 Collinsella sp.
CGCAGGAAGCTTGGATACGCCTAGGCGCGGTCCAAGAAATCGTCCGCACCCCCAAGGTTACGGAAAATGATCCCTTTTCCTCCGTCCCCAAGGGATTGCATGCACCGAAACGGACCGTGGCGGAATCACAGGTTGAGGACGGACAGCGAAAACGTTCCTAAGCGAGCAAGGTGGCGTGAAAGAGGAGGGCATAGGCCTTGTGGCCATGCCCGACGATTGAACGCCAGATTGCCGCTTAGGAGCGTTTGCAGCGTCGAGCGGTTACGGCGTTTGGCAAAACGCCGTAACTTAATAAGTTTGGTACCTTGACATTCATTTCTCATGCTCCTAGATTGGTTAGGCACAAAACAATTCCACTACCTAACTAAAGAAAGGAGCAACACTAATTCATGTGCGATGAACCTCTTAACCTTTGTTCGCACGAGCCCGGCGGCGACCCGTCACAGCCGGCGGATGCACCCGAAGCGGTTAGCTCAGAAGACAAGCTTGCCAAGCGCATCCTCAATGGCCTGGGCTTTTGCGGCCATTACATGCATTTTCATGGCGGAGGCGTGTCCGGCAAGGCGCCCATCATCTGCCTGCTGGCCAAGCAACCCGGCGGCGAGATGTCGCAGCAGGAACTCGGCATGCACTTTGACCTCAAGCCGGGGTCGCTTTCCGAGATCCTGTCCAAACTCGAGCTCAACGGCCTCATCGAGCGCAGCCGTAACCCCAAGGATCGACGGCAGCTCACCATTCGCCTGACCGAAACCGGCCGGGAAAACGCCCGCATCGACCAGGCAGCCCGCATTCGCTTTAGAGAGCAGGCCTTTGGTGCCCTCACCCACGACGAGCGCGAGCAGCTCGCCGAAATGCTCGATAAAATCCGCGTAACCTGGGAGGAACTGGATGATTAAAACCCTCATGGGAAGCATCCGCGACTATATGAAAGTCACCGTTGCCACGCCGCTGCTCGTGCTTGGCGAGGTGCTCTGCGAGATGCTGATTCCATTTATCACCGCCAACCTGATCGACGCTATCAAAGACGGCGCCACCGTAGCCGAGATGCTTCCCACCGCAGGCTTTTTGGTGCTCATCGCGCTGACGTCGCTTGCTTTTGGCGCCGCGGCCGGCGTCACCTGCAGCCATGCGAGCTGCGGGTTCGCCAAGAACCTGCGTCACGACCTGTTCTACAAGATCCAGACGTTCAGCTTTGCCAACATCGATGAGTTCTCGAGCTCCTCGCTCGTCACGCGCCTGACCACCGATATCAACAACGTGCAGCAGGCCTTCATGATGATCATCCGTATCGCCGTGCGCGCGCCGCTGGTATTGATCTTCGCCTTTACCATGGCGTTTATCATGGGCGGCAGCGTCGCCATGGTCTACCTGGTCATCATTCCGCTGCTGGGCTTTGGACTGTTCTTTATCATCTTTAAGGCGCGCCCCATCTTCTCGCGCGTGTTCCACAAGTACGATGCCCTTAACGAGTCCGTCGAGGAAAACGTCACCGGCATGCGCGTGGTCAAGAGCTATGTGCGCGAAGACTTTGAGAAGGAGAAGTTCGCGACCGCCGCGCGCGACGTCCAAATGGACTTCACCCGCGCCGAGAAGCTGCTCGCCTTTAACAACCCCATGATGAACATCTGCGTCAACGGCGCGTTTGTCGTCATCATCTACCTGGGCTCCAAGCTCATCATCACGAGCCAGGGCACGCTGTTCGACGTGGGCCAGCTCTCCTCGACCTTTACCTATGGTTTCCAGATTCTCATGAGCCTGATGCAGCTGTCGATGATCTTTGTCATGGTGACCATGGCCGACGAATCGGCACACCGCATTGCCGAGGTGCTAGCCGCCGAGCCCACGATCGCCGATCCCGCCGAGCCCGTGCTCGAGGTTGCCGACGGTTCCATCGACTTTGACCACGTGAGCTTTAAGTATTCCAAGCATGCGAAGCGCCAGGCGCTCGACGATATCGACCTGCACATTACGAGCGGCGAGACCATCGGCATCATCGGCGGCACCGGCTCGGCCAAGTCCACGCTCGTTAACCTCATCGCCCGCCTGTACGACACCACCGAAGGCGCTGTGCGCGTGGGCGGCGTGGACGTGCGCGACTACGACCTGGACGCACTGCGCCACCAGGTCGCCATGGTGCTGCAGAAAAACGTGCTGTTTAGCGGCACCATCGCCGAGAATCTGCGCTGGGGCGACCCGAACGCCACCGACGAGGAAGTCCGCGAGGCGGCACATCTGGCCTGCGCCGATGAGTTTGTCGACGGCTTCCCCAAGGGCTACGACACCTGGATCGAACAGGGCGGCTCTAATGTTTCGGGCGGTCAGAAGCAGCGCCTGTGCATTGCACGCGCCCTGCTGCGCCGCCCCAAGATCTTGATCCTGGACGACTCCACCAGCGCCGTCGACACCAAGACCGACGCCAAGATCCGCGCAGGGCTGGCAAGCTATCTGCCCAACACGACCAAGCTCATCATCGCCCAGCGCATCAGCTCCGTACAGGACGCAGACCGCATCATCGTCATGGAGGGCGGCCGAATCGCGCAGATCGGCAACCATGACGAGCTGCTCAAGACGAGCGAGATCTACCGAGAGACCTTCACCTCGCAGAACAAGATGTCTGCCGAGGGCGAAGGGGCCGTCGAGGCCGACACCGAGGCATCCGCAGCGCAAGCTCAGACCCAGGAAGGAGGCGAGGCACATGAGTAAGGCAACGACCGCCGAGCGCGCGCTCAACCGTAAGGGCGGCACCATGTCGCGCCTCATCAAGACGCTCTTTGGCTTCTATCCCGTGCTTTTGCCCCTCGTCGTCGCCGGCGTGGTGCTCTGCGCCATCATCAACTCCATCGGCGCGACCTTCCTGCAGAGCGCCCTGCAAATTATTGGCGAATCGTGGCAGTCGGGCGATTGGGAAGCCGCGCAGCCCAAGATCGCACAGCTCGTGACCACCCTCGCCTGCATCTACGGCGTCGGCGTCCTGTCCTCGCTCTTCTGGAACCGCGCCATGGCTATCGTCACGCAGGGCTCGCTCGAGAAGCTGCGCGAGATGATGTTCAACCGCATGCAGGACCTGCCGATCCGCTACTTCGACACGCACCAGCGCGGCGATATCATGAGCCACTACACCAACGACATCGATACGCTGCGCCAGATGATCAGTCAGTCGCTGCCCAACCTGCTCATGACGATCATCATCATCGTCACGGTGTTCTTTATCATGCTGTACTACAGCGTGTGGATGTGCCTGGTCATCATCGCCGGCGTCGCCTTTATGACCTTTATGACCAAGCTGCTCGGCTCCAACTCCGCGCGCTTCTTCATTGCGCAGCAAACCGAGCTCGGCGTGGTCGAGGGCCATATCGAGGAGGTCATGAACGGCCAGAAGGTCGTCAAGGCGTTCTGCCACGAGTCTGCCGCCGAGGCTGATTTTGACGAGCGCAACGAAAAGCTCTTCGAGGTCTCCCAGAAGGCCAACATGTACGCCAACATCCTCATGCCCATCCTTATGAACCTGGGCAACCTGCTCTACGTGCTGGTCGCACTGGCGGGCGGCATTTTCCTGGCGCTGGGCGTGCCCAACCTGAGTATCTCGGGCATGGCGCTGTCCATCGCCGTCGTGGTACCGTTCCTCAACATGACCAAGCAGTTCTGCGGACAGATCGGCCAGATCTCGCAGCAGATCAACGCCGTGGTCATGGGCCTCGCCGGCGCCGACCGCATCTTTGAGCTCATCGACGAGGAGCCCGAGGCCGACGAAGGCTATGTGACGCTCGTCAACGCGCAGGTGAACCCCGATACCTGGCAGCTCGAGGAGGCCGACCACCACACCGGCATGTGGGCATGGAAACATCCGCACCGCGCAACCGGCGAGATCGAGTACGTACCGCTGCGCGGCGACCTGGTCATGGACAACGTCGACTTTGGCTACACGCCCGACCACGAGGTGCTGCACGGCGTGTCCGTGTTTGCCAAGCCGGGCCAGAAGGTCGCGTTTGTCGGCGCCACCGGTGCCGGTAAGACGACCATCACCAACCTCTTCAACCGCTTCTACGACATTGCCGACGGCAAGATCCGCTACGACGGCATCAACGTCAACAAGATTCGCAAGGCAGATCTGCGCCGTTCGCTGGGCGTGGTGCTGCAGGACGTGAACCTGTTCACCGGCACCGTGATGGACAACATCCGCTACGGCAACCTGAGCGCCACCGACGAGGAGTGCATCGCGGCGGCAAAGCTCGCCGGCGCCGACGACTTTATCACCCGCCTGCCCGACGGCTACGACACCATGCTTACCGGCAACGGCGCCCAGCTGTCGCAAGGCCAGCGCCAGCTGATTTCGATCGCCCGCGCTGCCGTCGCCGATCCGCCGGCAATGATTCTGGACGAGGCCACGTCGAGCATCGACACCCGCACCGAGGCCATCGTGCAGGAGGGCATGGACAAGCTCATGGAGGGCCGCACGACATTTGTCATCGCGCACCGCTTGTCCACCGTGCGCAACTCCGACGCGATCATCTGTCTGGACCACGGCCGCATCATCGAGCGCGGCAACCACGACGAGCTGATCGCCAAGCGCGGATATTACTATCAGCTCTATACCGGAGCGTTTGAGCTGGAGTAGGACCGGTTACTGACGGAGGGTGCCCCGGGGGCGGCGGGGTATTTCCTCCGTGCTCAAACATTCTCGCTGCGCTGCGAAACTGCGCGCGGAGGAAATACCCCGCCGCCCCCGGGGCACCCTCCTACGCGCAATCAGCCCGTCATTTAGAACGGAATAAAAGTTTGCGAGGCCCTGGCCATTTGGCCAGGGCCTCGTTTTGTAAGGATGATTTTTCTGGGACGGGGATTAAATAATCATTGTGTACCGAATGATTATTTAATCCCCGTCCCAGAAAAATCATCCTCGAAGTAACTAAAAGAGCCCCGTCCCAGGTGAGCTAGGTGAGAAGCTGGGCCATGGCGTTGACGAATTTTTGGACTTGGAGGGTGGGCTCGAGCGGGTAGTGCAGAAAGACTGGCACCTCGCGACCACATAGGAACGGCACGCCCACAAAGGCCGGGTGTACCCCCGACCATGCGCCGCAGGTGAGCACCGCGTCGCCTTTTTCCTCGGCTTCGTTAAAGAGCGCAAAGTCGAAGCTATCCACATCGATCACGTCCACGCCACCGTCGGCCAAAAGATCGATACGCAGGCTGTCCATGGCGTCGTTGCCGTGGCGAAGCACGCGAAGGCGCATGCCCTCCAGGTCGGCGACCGTGATGCGCGTCTTGCGCGCAAGCGGGCTCGTGCGCGGCACATCAATATAAAACGGTACGTTGACGATAAGGAGCTTTTGGCAGGCGTCGCCCCAGCGCGGGGTCGAAAAACTCGACTGCACCACATCCACTTCGCGACCAAGACTGCGCATGACGGCCTCGCGCTCATCGTAGAGGTCACTCACCGGCACAATCTCAAAGCGCAGCGACGGCTCCAACTCGTGCACACTCGGCCACATCGACAGCGTCTGGCGCCCCGGGCACATCATCGACACGCCCAGGCGCACGGCGCCGCCATCGCCCGCCGCGCGTCGGGCGCGGCGCAACGCATCCTCGGACTGGCGCATGATCGAGCGCGCATCGTCCACCAGCAGTGCACCCGCCGGCGTCACCTTGACGCCCGAGTGTGAGCGCTCGAACAACGTGATGCCAAACTCGGCCTCGAATCCCGACACCTGCTTGACGAGCGCCGGGGTCGACACGCGCAATTTTGCCGCGGCGCGCGAGAAGCTTCCCAGCTCCGCGGCGGCCGTTATGGCCTCGAGTCGTCGATCGTACACATCAATCTCCCGTTTCCAGACATATGGCCATGCGTTGCCAAAGGGGGTTGTTTTGGCAGGTCACACACTCAATTAAGAACAAATCGTCTCGTAAGCTATAAACCACAGGTTTACGCCATTCTAACAAATATGCAATTCACCTGCGCAAATTCAAAGCATACGATAACCAGCGAAAACCACGTGGGTCGAGTAATGGGAGCGGCCCACCGGGAGGCACAAGAAGGGAAGTTCCTATGAGCAACTGGCTTAAGCTCGAGGGCGATGTCTGCGCTGTGACCGGCGCGCTCGGCGGCATGGGCGTCGAGATCTGCCGCGAGTTCGCCCGCAACGGCGCCAACGTCGTCCTGCTCGACCTGGACGAGGAGAAGGTCAAGGCCGCAGCTGCCGACCTCGCCGCCGAGTTTGGCATCCACGCCGAGGGCTACAAGATGAACACCACCGACGAGGCCGAGGTTCAGGCCGCCGTCGATGCCACCATCGCCGACTTCGGGCGCGTCGACGTCCTTGTCAACACCGCCGGCATCCTGCGCTTTGCCGCTATGGAGGACCTGCCGCTGAGCGACTGGGAGCAGGTGCTCAACGTCAACCTCACCGGCTACTTCATCACCTCGCAGCGCTTTGGTCGCGAGATGATCAAGGCCGGCCAGGGTCGTCTGGTGCACATCTCGACCGTCGCCAGCCACTCCCCCGAGACGTTCTCGGGCGTGTACAGCTCCACCAAGGCGGGCGTCAACATGATGTCCAAGATGCTGGCCGCCGAGTGGGGCCCCTACGGCGTGCGCTCCAACTGCGTCGAGCCCTGCTTTGTCAAGACCCCCATGTCGGCGAGCTTTTATGCCGACCCCGAGGTCGAGAAGAGCCGCAGCCGCCTTATCGCCACGCGCCGCATCGGCGAGGTCAACGATATCGCCAACGCCGTCATGTTCCTGGCGTCCAAGCGCTCGGACTTTACCACCGGCGACGCCATCAAGGTCGATGGCGGCTTCTCCAATATGATGGGCGACCTCACCGCCAAGCCCGGCGGCCGCCGAGCCTTTGCCGACAACTACCTCAAGAACAAGGGTGTCGAGCTTTGGTCTGACGAGTCCGGCGTCGCCAAGCCGACTGACCAGTAAACCAACCCGACAGGGAGGCCCCGCGGACGTGTCCGCCCCTCCCCCGCATCGATTAGAAAGAGTCCAATGGCTTCCACCAACTCCAACAAGGGTCGCACCGTCGTGCTTTCCGCCGCGTGCGTCACCATGTTCTTCATCAGTTCCATCGCGCTGTATTCCGTTGTGAGCAAGAACCTGCTCGCCGTCTATCCCGAGTGGTCCAGCGCTCTTACCTGGGCTTTCCCGGTCTTTCAGACCATCATGGCCGTGACGGGTATCTTCGCCGGTCGCATCTCCGATAAGATCGGCCCCCGCAACGTCGTGATCGCCGCCGCCGTGTGCTACGGCCTGGGCTGGTTCATGTCCGGCACCGTCACCGAGCCTTGGCAGTTCTACCTGTGGTTCTCGCTCGTCGCCGCTGTCGGCAACGGCCTGGGCTACAACCCGGCACTCACCACGGGTCAGAAGTGGTTTATCGACAAGAAGGGCCTCGCCTCCGGCATTACGCTCGCTGCTTCGACCGCCGGCCCCGCCGTGCTGTCCCCGGTACTCGCCTCGCTGCTCATCCCGAGCCTGGGCATCTTTGGCGCCCTCAAGGCACTCGGCGTCATCTTCTTTGTGACGATCGCCGCCTCCGCCCTGTTCCTGAAGGCCCCCGAGGCCGGCTGGCTGCCCGAGGGCTTCGAGGCCCCCAAGGGCGGCGCACATGCCGGCACCTTCGGCGACCTCACCCCGGGCGAAATGGTCAAGACCCCGCGCTTCTGGGTCCTCATCGTCACCTTCGCCTTTGCCGCCACCGCGGGTACCCTGCTCGTGGGCAAGGTTGCCTCCATCGCCGCCGTCCAGCTCTTCGCCGACCCCACGAGCGCCGCAGCCGTCGCCCTCGGCGGTGTGGTGGTCTCCGTCAACACCTGCGCCAACCTGGTTGGCCGCCTGTCCTTTGGTCAGATCATCGACAAGCTCGGCGCCTATAAGTCGCTGCTCATCAGCCTTGTCGTCACCATCGTCGCCCTCGTCATCATGTCGATGAGCTTTACGCAGAGCATGTTCTTTGTGGCGCTCGCCCTGCTCGGCTTTAGCTTTGGCGCCCTGCTCGTCATCTACCCGCCGCTCACCGGTGGCGCCTTTGGCACCAGCAACATCGGCGTCAACTACGGCATCATGTTCTTGGGCTACGCCGCTTCTACCTGGATCAGCCAGCCCATCACCGCCGTGCTGTATCACGCCGAGGCCGGCAGCGCCGCCTACCAGCAGTCCTTCTACGGCGCCATCGTGATCGCCGCCATCGCCGTCGTGCTCACCGTCTACATGATGGTCTCCGACAGCAAGAAGAAGTCCGCCTAGTTTTACCGATGCGACAAAGGGACAGACCCTTTGTCGTATTCCACCGGTCACCAGTATTAAGGAGTCGAAATGTCTGAGCTCAACCCCGTCCGCATTGCCGTCATCGGCGCCGGCGCCATGGGCCGCAACCACATCCGCTTTGTCACCGAGGAGCCCGAGGCCGAGCTCGTCGCCATCGCCGACGCCTTTGAGGGCGCCCGCGCCACGGCCGAGTCCGCCGGCGTGCCGTTTTACACCGATCCCGCCCAGATGATGGACGAGGTCAAGCCCGAGGCCGTCATCATCGCCACCCCCAACGACCTGCACCTGGGCGTTGCCCGCGAGGCTGTGAAGCGCAGCATCGTGCCGCTGGTCGAAAAGCCGATCTCCAACGACCTGGAAGATGCCCAGGCCTTTGCCGCCGAGGCCGAGACCGCCGGCGTGCCCGTGCTCGTGGGCCAGCACCGTCGCCACAACCCCTTCGTCAACAAGGCCAAGGAGATCATCGAGTCCGGCGAGTTGGGCAAGCTCACCGTGTCGAGCTTCCACTACATGATCTATAAGAACGACGAGTACTTCGATGTCGAGTGGCGCCGCAAGAAGGGTGCCGGCCCGATCCTGGTCAACCTAGTGCACGACGTCGACCTGCTCCGCTACCTGCTGGGCGAGCCCGTCGCCGTCCAGGGCATGCAGTCCAGCGCCGCCCGCGGTTTTGAGACCGAGGACTCCGCCGTGGTCAACGTCCGCTTTGCCGACGGCGCGCTCGCGAGCATGACCATTTCCGACGCCACCGCCAGCCCCTGGAACTGGGAGGCGACCGCTCGCGAGGACCCGCAGTACCGTCCCTTCGACGCCGACGCCTACTTTATCGGCGGAACCTTGGGCGCCCTTTCGCTGCCCCGCTTGTGCCAGTTCTCCTACGACGGCGCCTCTAACTGGCACAAGCCGCTGCAGATGGAGATCCCGGCTGTGGACCCGGCGCTGCCGCACAAGATGCAGCTCAAGCACTTTGTGAAGGTCGTCCGCCGCGAGGTCGAGCCCGTCGTGACCCCCGCCGACAACGTTAAGACGCTCACGCTTCTCAACGCCATCAAGGAGGCCGCCGAGACCGGTCAGCTCATCGAGCTGTAATGCCTTAAGAGCGGCCGCGGCAGAAACCCCATGCCGAGCCCCTCGGTCCGCCACAAATAAGCCCCTCTTCTTTGCCCTGCGAGCAGCCTCCTGCCCGCGGGGCATTTTGCTACTTTGCCAATGGTTTTTCTGGGACGGGGGACTTTTTGCACCTTAGCTTGATTCGTTCGCCACGGAATGAGCCTATCTACTACGTTTAACCGATCACCCTCAACCATACCGAATTTCGCGAAATAAAAACCGCAGGTAGACGGGTTGCGCATTTTCGGAAAACCGGGGGATGGTCGACCCACACGGTTCAAACGTAGTAGATAGGCCGCTTTCGTGGTTCCACGCCAAAACAGTCTTTTTTGGGCGAAGTGGCGGGTGGTATCCTTGGTGGCCCTGTGCTGCAAACGCACCTTTACCGCAAGGAGTGTCATGGATCTTATCGCCCAGCTCGCCCGCGAGCTCAACCTTAAGGCCGCCAATGTCGAGTCGGCCGTCAAGCTCATCGACGAGGGCAACACCATCCCCTTTATCTCGCGCTATCGCAAGGAAGCCACAGGCGGCATGGACGACGTCGCCCTGCGCGCGCTCGACGAGCGCCTGTCCTACCTGCGCAATCTTGAACAGCGCAAAGAGGACGTCATCCTGCTCATCGACGCCCAGGGCAAACTCACGCCCGAGCTCGAGCAGCAGATTCGCGAGGCCACACAGCTCCAGCGCGTCGAAGACCTCTACAAGCCCTACCGTAAAAAGCGCATGACCCGCGCGCAGAAGGCCCGCGAGGCAGGTCTGGAGCCGCTTGCCAACATGGTCATCATGCAGGCCTCGGCCAAGGGCAGCGCGCTCGACGCCGCCGCGGCATACGTCAACGAGGAGGCCGGCTTCGACACGCCCGAGAAGGCGCTCGCTGGCGCCGCCGACATCGTGGCCGAGACGGTAGCCGAGGACCCCGAGAACGTCGCCGACCTGCGCGCCTTTACGC
>DXZN01000064.1 GCA_019419645.1 Collinsella sp.
GTGGAGCATTGGCCTGGCTCCAAGACCATTATTATGCCCTGCAATGGACTGGATTCATACTATGCCGAGATGCACGGTCTTATTATCGGCTACGGCATGGGCGTGGCTTCGGGCCGATAATGTCCAAATAAACAAACGTGCGGGCGGGACAAAGTGTCTGATGGCTCTTTGTCCCGCCCGTCTTGTACCTCGGTTAGCTATTAAACCCATTGAACTTTAGGTAGCTCATTAGATACGCCTTCGATACAAAAGACGATACCGCGCTGCGAACGAGCAGCGACTCGCGTGTGACCTGATGAGCCGTATCGGGTACAGGAACCTGCTCAATTGAAAAAGCTGCGCGAATCGACGCCTCGAGCTGATCAATCACATAATCAAAGGCGGTCGGTGCATCGTAGCTAAGGCGCTGAATGTTAAAGAGTGCCTGAACCGCAGCGATGGGCAGCACCTGCTTAAAGATACAAATGGCGATGAGACGCGCAATCTGCTCACGACCATATTGCTTTTTTACCGGAGCAGGTACCAGACCGATCTTCACGTAGTTGTTGATCATGGAGGGCGTAATAACGGGCTGGTCCAAACAAATCGAAAGCGGTTCCATCCACAGTTCGATGTACTCAATGACCTGATCACGGTAGAGCGTCACATTCGGCAACTGGTTATAGCGCGGCAAGCTGAGCGTATTGAGTTTGCGAACTATATCAGACTGGATAAATGCATCAGGTAGCACCGTTGGCTGAATATCCTCTGGGCTAATGCTAGCCGACGTATCGGACATAGGAATGACATGTTTAACGTGATTCATATGGTGCCTCCGTTCGTTTTCAATATTGTATTCTAGATTATCTAGTTTTGCATATCACAATGAACGGCATGATCGTCGGCTTTGGCTCGGGTCAAGCCACAAGATAGCTGGCCCATTTTTTACACAACAAAACGTCCCGCGGCAACGTTGTATCAAGCTCCTTGCCGCAGGACGTTTAAGTAACATAACAACCTTACATAAGATATATTATCGTACTTATCCGCGTAGAAAAGCGTATGCGCTGGTAGCCGCTATGGCTCCGTCCGAAACGGCGGTCACAACTTGGCGTAACCGCTTGGAACGGATATCGCCGGCGGCAAATAAGCCAGGCGTGCGGGTGGCCATCGATTCGGCGGTCACAATACCGCCGTCGGGCGCCAGATCTACCAGATGCTCTACAAGCTCGGTATGGGGCTGCGTGCCAGCAAAGACAAAAATGCCAAACGAACCAGGATCAAAGGACTCGGAATAGGTTTCACCGGTGGCGTTGTCCTTAAATATGACAGTCGTGGGCATGGCCTCGCCCGATAGTTCCACAATACTAGTTTGGTACCTAACTGAAATATTATCTTTTGCGAGCACCTTTTGAACCACGCCATCGGGGGCACGGAACTGATCGCGGCGCAAGACGATGGTCACGCTGCTGGCGATTTCTGACAAGAACAGGGCTTCCTCGCAGGCAGCATTACCGCCACCGATGACAAAAACCTGCTTGCCGCGAAAGAACATGCCATCGCACGTCGCGCAATACGAAACGCCACGACCGCGATACGTATCCTCGCCAACAAAACCAGCAGATCGCGGCGTGGCACCCATGCAAGCGATAACGCTCGAGGCCAGCGTATCGCCCATATCGTGATGCACCGTAAACAGCGCCGCATCCGCATCGTAATCGATACCCGTAACCATGCTCCATGTAACCTGTGCTCCCAGGTCCTCTGCATGTTGCTGAAAACGCTCGCCGAGTTCGGCGCCACTCAAGAGCGGAATGCCCGGATAGTTCTCGACCTCATTGGTTGTGGCAATCTGTCCTCCCGACATACCTTGCTCAATCACGGTCGTCGTTAGGTTGGCGCGAGCCGCGTAAATGGCTGCAGCATAGCCCGCAGGCCCGCCGCCGATAATCGCAACATCGATCGGCTGATGAGTAGTCATGAAGAGACCTCCTGTCGAAAGATTGGCGTTCTTTGCGCTCATACCCAAATTTATGCGAACGTGACACTCATGCACTACAATGATTCTCTGTGAAACAAAGATGAAGGGGAGATATCGATGGATCAGACGCAGACGAGCGACGACGCTCCCCTGCTCACGCACAGCACTCCCCAATCGGAAAAACCCACGCTCTTGACTCAGCAAAAACCTCTCGTGACTATCGTGCACGCCTCGGTCGGATCGGGCCACAAGGCCGCCGCAAATGCGATTGCGCAGGCATTCGACCTCATCCGCGGCACCAATGGCATCCCCGAGGATGTTGAGATTGAAGTGCTCGATATCCTTGATTTTGGACGCATAAAATTCGACGGCAACAAAACGGCCGCCTCGTTTACCGGCGCCACGCGCCCAATTTATGACTTGACCTGGCGTTATACCCTTACCGGACACCTGCTTTGGGGCGGTGGTACGGCATGGTCGCGCATCATGTTCCCCGCATTTAACGAATACGTTCGAACTCGCAGGCCCATTGCCGTGGTAGCCACACATATCACGGCAGCCAACGTCGCCGTCGGCGCGCGCGTCATTACGGGCATCGACTATCCCGTCATTTGCGTACCGACCGATTACGAGGTCGAGGGTTGGTGGCCCCATAAGGACACCGACCTATTCTGCGTAGCAAACGAGTTTATGGCCGAAACACTCCGACCCCGTAAGGTTCCCGAGGCAAAGATCCGCAT
Source organism: Collinsella sp. (assembly GCA_019419645.1). Classification (GTDB taxonomy): domain Bacteria; phylum Actinomycetota; class Coriobacteriia; order Coriobacteriales; family Coriobacteriaceae; genus Collinsella. The sequence goes on from DXZN01000064.1 coordinate 2,701, forward strand.
TACGGGCATTCCCATTCGCACCGGGTTTGATACGGATTACAATCGCGAGGAAGAACTCGAGAAGTTCAATCTCCCCACAGACAAGCTCGTTGTGCTGGTGATGGCCGGCGCCAGTTTGCCTCAACCGTACGTTCGCTTTCGTGCGGAGATGGACCGCACCCTCCCCTTCCTGCGCAGCTTCGAGGACATGCACTTTGTCTTTTTGCCGGGCAAGGATACCGAATATGCCACCCGTCTCAAAACGCTTTTCGATGCCATGAAACTCGAGAACGTCACGGTTCTTGACTACGTCGATGACATGGCAGCGCTTATGCACGGCTGTGACCTGGCAATCCTCAAATCGGGCGGACTCACTGTTACCGAATGCCTGTGCGCACACCTGCCTATGATTCTGCTGGGCAAGTCATATGGCCAGGAAAAGGCCAACACCACCATGCTCACCGGCATGGGCGCCAGCATGCATGTCACGACCGCACGCGAGCTCATCGTGACACTGCGCCATCTCCACGATCATCCCGAATCGCTCAAGGCTCTGCTCATCAACGGCGAAGTGCTGCGACGCCCACACGCAGCCGAGGATATCGCCATCGCAACCATGGAACTTGCAGGCAAGCCCCAAAAGCGCAAGCGAGCCTTCTGCCGCTTCTACTGGGGCGGAAAACCTGCGCATATCCGCTAGCCGAAAGTTCGCTGCTCGGCGGGAGCCGCCCATATATCATTCCATGCTCAAACATTCTCGCGGGGCGCCCGCATCCCTCCCGCCCACCTCTCACACATATCATTCCATGCTCAAACATTCTCGCTTCGCTTCGCTCGCTGCGAAACTGCGCGTGGAACGATATGTGTGAGAGGTGGGCGGGCGTCTACTCGCTTGAAAACAATAATCAATCTTTCTGATATGCAGATGCGACAAAGGATCAATCCCCTTGCCGCATCTGCTAACTGCAATTAATTACTTTGGTTCACCTTTGCAGCTTCTAATATGAGGATCCGGCGCAGCTTGTAGTGCGTAAACGCAGCTGACCGGCCCGACCCGCCTATATATCGTCCCACGCGCAGTTTCGCAGCGAAGCGAGAATGTTTGAGCATGGGATGATATATAGGCGGGTCGGGCCGGTCAGCGGACAGTACGTAAACGACTAGGATACGCCACTGGAGCCGAAGCCTCCGTTGCCTCGGTCGGTTTTGTCTAGTTCTTCTACTTCTACGAGATTGACCGTGGGGACTTCCTGGATGACGAGTTGGGCGATGCGGTCGCCTTTGTTGATCTGGATATTGTTGATGGGGTCCAGGTTGATGAGGATGACCTTAAGTTCACCTCGATAGTGGGCGTCGATGAGACCGGGCGTGTTGACTATAGACAGGCCCTGCTTAATGGCTAGGCCGCTGCGGGGCTGGACAAAGCCGGCGTAACCATCGGGCAGGGCGATGGCCAAGCCAGTGGAGACCAATCGGCGCTCAAAGGGCTTGAGGGTGCAGTCTTCGTTGGCGCGGAGGTCAAGACCGGCATCTGTAGGATGAGCGTATTTGGGAAGCTCGACCGAGGGATCGAGACGCTTAATGTTAACGGTAATGTTGGACATGAAATCACCTTAGCTTGTCGAGCTCTTGCAAAAACTCATCGACGTCTTTGAAATCGCGATAGACCGAGGCAAAGCGAATGTAGGCCACCTTGTCGATCTTGGCCAGGCGCTTGAGCACCATATCGCCCAGTTCGTGGGACGTAACAGCCGTCAGCGTACGCGAACGTAACTCCACCTCGATATCATCGATAATCTCGTTGAGCTTTTTCGTGTCGATATCGCGCTTAATCGTGGCGCGCATCAGGCCGACCAGCAGCTTGTTGCGATCGAACCGCTGCTTTGACCCGTCGGATTTGATGACCTCGATGGGGTCTTCGCAGCGCTCGAACGTCGTAAAACGATAATTGCAAGAACAACACTCGCGGCGACGCTTGATAGTGTTGTTCGATTCCTGCATACGGGAATCGACAACGCGGGTATGTGCCTTGCCGCATTTGGGACAGCGCATGGTACCTCCTCCTAAACGATAACAAGGGTACCATGCGACCGAGCGGAAATCTTACGAACGAGCCGGAACTTTCAGAACTGCACCAGCATCAAGAGAGCCGCGATCGAGGTGATTGACGCTACGAATCATGTCGGAAGTCTCCTGCGTGGAAAGGCCATCGATGGGATGCTCCTGGGCAAGCGACCACAGAGAATCGCCGGACTGCACACGAACCGTTTCGTAGGTGACGTTGGCTACGGAATCGGCATATGCTGCGTGACGAGCAGAAAAGACTGACGTGGCGAACACAAAGAACAGGGTGAACGCTACAGCAACAGCAACAATCGTCGAGGCCTTCAGGGCAACAGGAGCCGAAGCAGCGGCCGCACGCTGGGTGCGAACGGGTTTAGTGGCCACGGCCTGAAAATGGGAGCGTCCACCCTTCACGACCGTGAAGGCAGGCGAGGCGGGCGCCTCGAGCTTAAGAGCAAGGTTTCCCTGGACCATATCCGCTGCGTTCATTCTGTTCTCCTCTCGTTTGTTTTGACGAGAACTGTTTTATCAAGCCGCGGGGACAAAAAAGTCTAGCGCGGGAACGAGTGTTCGGTTATTATTATCTTCGAACAGTTGTTCCTGTCAAGCAAAAATAGAACATTTGTTTGGTATGGGTAGAGAGGAATCCCTGATGGCTCGCAAAATTACCAAGCGTCAGCAGCAAATTTACGACTTCATCAAGGAATATCAGCAGGAGAAGGGCTATCCGCCCAGTGTGCGCGAGATGGCTTCGGCCGTGGGCCTTTCCTCCCCTAGCACCGTACATGCTCATCTCTCCGCGCTGGAAGCACGCGGCCTACTCAAGCGTGATGCCACCAAGCCTCGCGCCCTCGAGCTCTTTGACGAGGACGGATCTTCCGTCTCCATCTCAAAGTCCGATGAGCCCACGGCGCCTCGCGGCACCGTATCGCTGCCTCTCGTAGGCCGTGTCGCTGCAGGGATTCCCATCCTTGCCGAGCAGAATATCGAGGACACCTTTACCATCCCAACTGAGATCGCAACGGACCAGGGGTCCTTTATCCTCGAGGTCCACGGCAATTCGATGATTAACGTCGGCATCTATAACGGCGACTACATCATCGTTCGGGAGCAGAAAAGCGCCATGAATGGTGAGATTGTCGTGGCCATGATCGATGGTTCCGCAACAGTCAAAACGTTCTATAAGGAACAGGGACGCGTTCGCCTGCAGCCCGAAAACGACACTATGGAGCCTATCTATGCGACAAATCCCACAATCCTGGGCAAGGTCGTCGGCTTGATGCGCCGGTTCTCGTAATGCAAAAACGCATCACGATCTTTGATACCATTCGCGGGTTTACCATGCTGTCGATGGCGGGATTTCATGCCTGCTACGACCTTGCCTACCTATATGGTTGGAAGATGCCCTGGTTTACCCAGACCATCTTCCAAGACATCTGGCGCGCCAGCATCAGTTGGGTATTTTTGTTTATTGCCGGCTGGATGTGCACTCTCTCGCGCAACAACATCAAGCGTGCCGCCAAATATGCCGTTGCCGCTTTAATTGTATGGGTCGCAACGACGCTCGTCTCAGTCGATGACTCGGTGAACTTCGGCATCATTTTCTGCATGGCGGCGTGCACCGCCATTGTCGCACTCACGCGCCCGGTTCTCTATAGGGTGCCGGCAGTATGGGGTATTACCATTTGCCTCATACTCTTTACCAGTACCTGGAGCATTCCTAAAGCGGTCTACCCTATCCCCTATCTAGCTTGGCTGGGTTTCCCAGGTCCAGACTTTGTCTCCGGTGATTACTATCCGCTCATACCATTCTTATTTATGTATCTCACAGGCTTCTTTGCCGCCAGGAAGGCACAGAAAGCAAACTGCGAGGCACCAGTATGGGCCTATGAAGATCCCATCCCGGCGCTCGCGAGCCTCGGACGCCATGCGCTGCCGTTCTACCTGCTTCATCAACCGGTTATCTTGGGTGTACTGGAGCTGATTTATTCCGTTCGGTAACGCTCAAGACGTGGTGCGATACGGGCCGGAAGCTTTGCCACAATACGAACGCCGCCCTCAAGATATTCCTCGTGCAGAAGGGTTCCCTGTTCGTGCACGAGCGTAATTAACGCGCCCTCTCGATACGGGATATCGGCCGAGAGCAATACGTCCGTAGCGGCCGCTTCACGAGCGATGCGGTCGACTAAATCATCAAGACCCTCACCCGTCTGAGCCGAGAACAGCACCGCCTCGGGATAGCGCCGGCGGAAACTCAAGCGGTCGACGCTATCGAGCAGATCAATTTTATTGAACACGGTATGCGTCAGGCGCTCACCGGCACCGATCTCGTCAAGGACACGATCAACCGCCTCAAGCTGACGCTCGTAATCCTCATCGGAAGCATCCACAACTTTAAGAATCAAATCGGCGCCGAGCACCTCAGAAAGCGTAGATTTAAACGCGTCGACCAGGCCATGGGGCAGCTTTTGAATAAAGCCGACGGTATCGGTGATCGTCATGCCACGGCCACCGGGCAAACGGTACGAGCGCGTTGTAGGATCGAGCGTGGCAAACAGCTTATCCTGCGAAAGTACCGTGGATCCCGTCAAACGATTAAGCAACGTCGACTTGCCGGCATTGGTGTAACCAGCCAGCGCCACGCGAAACGCCGGCGATTCAATACGGCTTTTCGATTGCACATCGCGACGTTGCTCAACCTGTTTCAGTTCGCGTCGAAGCGCCGCGATCTTATTGCGAATCAGGCGACGGTCGACCTCGAGCTGGCTTTCGCCCTGGCCAAAACGCGATCCAATGCCGCCACGCGTCTGTTCCTTTGCAAGATGGCTCCACATACCTCGCAGACGAGGCAGCAGATACTGCAACTGTGCCAGCTGAACCTGTAAGCGGCCCTCACGCGTCTGGGCATGCAGGCCAAAGATATCCAAAATCAACGCCGTACGGTCAATAATCTTGACCGGTTCGCCCACGGCTTTCTCAAGATAGGACTGCTGTGAGGGCGTCAGGTCGTCGTCGAAGATAACAACATCCGCATCCATGCGATGCACCAAACCGCACAGCTCCTCGACCTTGCCGGAGCCGATAAACGATTTGGGATAGGGCTTGACTAGGCGCTGCGACAAGCGCGCCACGCATTGAGCACCAGCAGTGTGGGCCAGACGCTCAAGCTCATCGAGCGAACGGTCAAGCGGCCAGGCATTATCGCGCCACTCAACACCAACCAAGATGGCGCGCTCGGGTTCAGGAGCCGTGGGGACCAAAGGGAAACGAGCCATTAGACAGCCTCGATGCGACGATAAATATCTTCGACGACCTCATCGATCGTGAAGTCATCCATATCGAACCACACAATACGATCGTCACGCTTAAACCAGGAAAGCTGGCGCTTGGCATAGCGACGGGAGCGAATCTTGATAAGCTCACGGGCCTCATCCATGGTAATAGCGCCACGCAAGGCATCAATAATCTCTTTGTAACCGATTGCCTGCATCGATGTGAGTGCATCACCCAAGCCCTGGTCCAAAAGGCCACGGACCTCATCAACCAGTCCCTGCTCAAACATAAGGTCGACACGCAGGTTAATGCGCTCATAGAGCACTTTACGGCTACGCGTCAGACCAAACCACAAGGCATGATAACGCTCGCGCGGGACGCTGAATTTCGACTTCTGCTCGGCATACGACACACCGTCATCATGCATCTCGAGCGCACGAATCACACGACGCACGTTATGGGGATGAATCACGGCAGCAGATTCCGGATCGCGCTCGGCAAGCAGGGCATGCAGCGCCTCCTCGCCAATACGCTCGGCAAGTTCCTGATAGCCCGTGCGGCGTTCGTCCTCGAGTTCTCCCGAAGGAAAATCCATTTCATCGAGTGCAGCCTTGAGATACAGGCCCGTACCGCCGCAAAAGACCGGAAGACGTTGCTCGCCAAGCAAACGCTCGATATGCGCCCGGGCATCCGTCTGATAGAGCGCAGCTGAATACGCGACGCCCGGATCCACGATATCGACAAGGCGCAGGGGCACCGAGCACTCCTCGGGCATCATCTTGGCCGTACCGATGTCCATGCCACGATAGATTTGCATCGCGTCACAAGACAACACTTCGGACGAAAGACGAGCAGCCAGGCGGTCGGCAACATCGCTTTTGCCGACCGCCGTCGGACCGACAATCGCTACGGCAGAAAGGCTTGCACCGGTGGAAATCATTAGCGAGGCTCGCCCACGACGGAGCCAGACAGATACCACGTTTTGGCGACATCAATATCAACGTCGACGATTTTGCCGACGAGCTGATCGATGCTATAGCCAGCGGGAATCGGCGCATGCACCGTCTGGTTCTTGGGGCTTTTCCCCAGAAGAACAGCGTCGTTCTTCTTGCTCGTACCCTCAATAAGCGCAGGCACCACGGTGTGAAGCTCGCCCTGGTTATACTCGTGCGCCGTCGTCTCGATAACCTTGACCAGACGGTTAAAGCGCTCAAGGATAACCTCATGCGGGGTGGGATCATAAATCTCAGCTGCCGGGGTACCGGCGCGCTTGGAGTAAATAAACGTGTAGGCCTGGGCATAACGAACCGTCTCGGCAAGCGAGAGCGTCTGCTCAAAGTCTTCCTCGGTCTCGCCCGGGAAGCCCACGATGATGTCGGTCGAAAGCGCAATATCGGGCATACGGTTACGAATACGATCGACCAGACCCAGATAATCCTCGCGCGTATAACGACGATTCATCTCTTTAAGGATGCGCGTGGAACCCGACTGAACGGCCAGGTGGAGCTGCGGCATGACGGCAGGTGTCTCGGCCATGGCGTCAATGGTCTCAGGCAGCAGATCCTTAGGATGCGAAGAGGTAAAGAAAATACGCTCGACGCCCGTATCGCCCACTGCGCGCAGCAAGTCGGCAAAGCGCGGCTTGCCAAAGAGATCGCGACCGTAGGAGTTCACGTTTTGGCCCAGAAGCGTAATCTCGCGCACGCCCTGACGCACGAGCCCGGTCACCTCGTCGACAATCTCTTCGAAGGGACGGCTCTTCTCGCGACCACGGACGTATGGCACGATGCAGTACGTACAAAAGTTGTTGCAGCCCGTCATGATGGGCACCCATGCGTGATACTGCGTCTCGCGATGCCACGGCATACTCATGGCGTCGGTATCCTCATGCTCATTCGTACGGATATGGCGCTTGCCATCCAAAAACGCCTCGGCAATGAGCTCGGCCACGTGCGCAATAGAATGGGTGCCAAAAATGACGTTGACGTTATCGACGTTGGTGAGCAAGCCCTCGCCATCTCGTTGGGCGATGCAGCCGCCCACGGCGACCACGCGCTTACCCGAAGGCGAAGTAGGAAGGCTCTTGCAGGAATTGCACTGGCCATACAGGCGCGTATCGGCAGCCTCGCGTACACAGCACGTCATGAACACGACA
>DXZN01000065.1 GCA_019419645.1 Collinsella sp.
GCTATTAACTTTACCCCATCACGGGCACATACATGCGCTCGCGGGCAAGGTGGCGAGAATTACTCGGCGTCCTTGGCGGTCTCGTCGACCTCGGTCACCTTGGCGTTCTCGACCAGGTGGTCGACGGCCTTGGAGCGACGGATGGACTCGCGGACGGCAGGCATGCGGCCATCGGCGATGAACTCGGCCTTGGAAGCCTCGACGTCCTTGACGCCGGCCTTCTCGAACTCGGCGTTGATGTCGTCCTCGGTGACCTCAATCTTGAGCTCACGGGCGAGGGCGTCCAGAGCCAGGGACTCACGGGCAACGTCGTTGGCCTGCTTGTGCAGGTCGCCAATGAACTGCTCCATGGTCAGGCCGGAAGCGGGCAGCCAGGTGTCCAGCGTCATGCCGCGGGCAGCAAGGTTGGACAGGAAGTTCTGGCCAAGCTCCTCAAAGACGGACTGCTCGTAGTCGGCGTCCATCTCCTCGAGCTGCAGACGCTCGGCGAGAGCGGAGACGCAACGGTTCTCCTTCTCGGCCGGAAGGCGGGAAGCCTTGTCCTGCTCGATCTCGATCTTGATGGCGTCGCGCATAGCGTCGATGCTGTCGAAGCCAAAGTCGGACTTGACGAGCTCGTCGGTGAGCTCGGGGGTGTTGCGGACCTTGATGCCCTTGACGGTGACCTCGACGGTGTGGGTCTCGGCCTCCTCGCCCTCCTCGGCCTCGTCGGTCCAGGTGACGGACTTGACGTCGTCAACGTTGGCGCCGATCAGAGCCTCGTTGAACTCGGCGGGGTTGCTGTCGCTACCGGCGATGAGCATACGGCCCTCGGCGGCGAAGTTGTCGGCGTTCTCGACGGCCTTGAGGTCGACGGTGACGTAGTCCTCGGCCTCGACGGCGCGACCCTCGACGTCCTCGAAGGTGGCACGGTAGTTGAGGAGCATCTCGACCTGGTTGTTGATCTCGGACTCGGTGACCTCCGCGGGAGGCATCTCGATCTCGACGGCGTCGAAGGAGGAGAGCTCGGCGGCGGGACGCAGGGAGAACTCGACGGTGTAGGTGTAGTCCTCGTGATCCTTGGCGAGGTCGAGCTCCTTGTAGTCACCGTTCTTGGTGGGGACGATGTCCAGCTCGTTGAGGACGGCGGGCTCGTTGGCGGCGATCAGGTCGTTGGTGGCCTGAGCGAGGGTAGCCTCGGCGCCAAGAGCAGAGTCGATGACCGGACGGGGAGCCTTACCGGCACGGAAGCCCGGGAAGCGGTACTTCTTGGCGGTGTCCTTGTAGGCCTTCTTGATCGCGGCGTCGACGTCGGCGGCCGGGATGGTGACCGTAGCGGTGAGCTTGGCGTCCTTGACGTCAGAAGCGGTGATGTTCAACACGTTCCTCCTCATACTGCCCAGCTTATCTGAGGTGCTGGTACCTTTATGCAACAAAGAGTCGCGACGGCCGAAGCCGACGCAGATGCGTTGGTGCGGGCGAAAGGACTCGAACCTTCACGGGAATCCCACCAGAACCTAAATCTGGCGCGTCTACCAATTCCGCCACGCCCGCATGAGCGCACAGACTAGGAATGATAGCAGATACGAACGACAAGCGCACGCACACGTTTTACAGGCTCACGACCTCACCACGAGTGCGAAAGGCGGGGCGAGTTGCCCCGCCCCGCCCATTACGACTTGTTCGCCGACCCGCTACTCCCCCAGCAGGGCCTTCTCGGGCGTGATCGGCAGCGAGCGCACCTGGTGGCCGGTGGCGTGTGCCACGGCCGATGCCACGGCGGCGAGCGGCGTGTTGATGACGACCTCGCCGATCGACTTGGCGCCAAACGGACCCGTCGGCTCGTAGCTCGGCTCAAAGGCCACGCGAATACTGCCGATATCCAGGCGCGTGGGCAGCTTGTAGCTCATAAAGTTGCCGGTTCGCAGACGGCCGCGGTCATCGTGCTCGACGATCTCGTAGAGTGCGTGGCCGATGCCCTGGGCAATGCCGCCCTCGGCCTGGACGCGCGCGAGTGCCTCGTTGATCACGGTGCCGCAGTCCACAGCCGCCGCGTAGTCCACCACAGTCACCTTGCCGGTGGCCTTGTCGACCTCGACCTCGGCAATGCCGGCCATAAACGGCGGAGGCGAAACGGGCAGGCAGGCAGAAGCATGCGAGGTGAGCGCGTCGCCGCCCGCGATGTTCTTGACGCACAGGTTGGCAAAGTCGCGCAGCGTGAGGTAGCGGTTCTGCTCGCGCGCGGCGCGCTCGTCGGACAGACGCACGTACTGGCCATCGAAGACCACGTCGGCGGCGTCCACATCCCACATCTGGGCGGCCTTGGCACAAATCTTCTCACGCAGCTCGGTCGCGGCGTTCTTGGCGGCAAGGCCCGTCACGTAGGTACCGGAGCTCGCGTACGAACCGGCGTCGAACGGCGACACGTCGGTGTCCACGCCGCGCACCACGATCAGCGAGCTCTCCACGCCCAGCTCCTCGGCGGCAATCTGCGCCAGGATCGTGTCGACGCCCATGCCGTTATCGGTGGCGCCGGTGCCGATGGTAATGAAGCCGTCCTCTTCCAGGCGCATGTCGATGCCGGCGATATCAACGTTGGAAATGCCCGAGCCCTGCATGGTGAGCGCACAGCCCAGAGCACGCACGCGGTCGCCCAGGTCCACAGCCAGCGGCTTGTCGCGCCAGCCGATCATGTCCATCGCGCGCAGCAGGCAGCGGTCGAGCGCGCAGGCGTTGAGCTTCTCGTTGTAGTACTGCGGCATGATCTCGCCCTCGCGCACGATGTTCTTAAGGCGCAGGTCGGCGGGGTCCATGTGCAGCATGTCGGCAAGCTCGTTGACGGCGCTCTCCACGGCAAACTGGCCCTGGGTGGCACCGTAGCCGCGATACGCGCCGCCGCGGTTGGTATTGGTGTAGACGGCGTCCCAGCTAAAGCGGCTCGCCTTCACGTGGTTGTAGATGGGCAGGCTCTTGTGGCCCGACAGGCCGATCGTCGTGGTAGCGTGCTCGCCGTACGCACCGGCGTTGGACAGCGTATGCAGATCGATGGCCGTGATGGTGCCGTCGTTCATGGCACCCAACTTGACGGTCATCTGCATCTGGTGGCGCGAGTTGCCCGCGGTGATGGTCTCCTCGCGGGTGTAGCAGCAGTAGCTCGGACGGCCGGTCTGCTGGGTCACGAACGCAACGAAGATCTCGCAGCAGCCCGTCTGCTTGGAGCCAAAGCCGCCGCCGATGCGCGGCTTAATGACCTGCACCTGCGACTGCGGAATGTCGAGCGACTGCGCGACCATGCGGCGCACGTGGAAGGGCACCTGCGTAGAGGTGGTCACCGAGATGCGGCCGAACGCGTCGGTCGTCGCGAAGGCGCGGAAGGTCTCCATGGGCGCAGTCTGCGTGGCCTGGCTGGTGTAGGTGCGCTCAAAGACGATGTCGCTCTGGGTGAAGGCCTCGTCAAGGTCGCCAAAATCGCTGGTACCGCTGCACACCAGGTTGCGCGGGACATCGCCGCCCTGCGGGAACATAAAGGTCACGTCGCCCTCGGGGTGGACCACGATATCGTTATCGAGTGCCTGGGTAAAGTCGAGCAGGGGCTCGAGCACCTCATAGTCGACCTTGATGAGCTTGAGCGCCTTGTCGGCGGCCTCCTCGGTCTCGGCGGCGACGATCGCCACCTCCTCGTTTTGGTAGCGCACCAGGTTCTCGAGGATCAGGCGGTCGTAGGGGCTCGGCTGCGGGTAGCTCTGGCCGGCGATGGTAAAGCGGCGCTTGGGCACGTCCTCGTAGGTGTAGACGCCCACCACGCCGGGCACCTTCAGGGCGCGCGACGTATCGATGGAGCGGATCTTAGCGCGGGCGTACGGACTGCGCTTGAGCTTGACAATCAGGGCGCCGGCGGGCACCAGGTCGCCCGTGTAGACGGGACGGCCCTCGAGCAGGGCCTTCGAGTCCTTCTTAGGTTGCTTGTGAGTGATCTGCTTGTACGAGACACCGTCGCAGCTGGTGTCGTTGACCGGCAGCTCGGGCATCTCAAAGCCCACCTGCACGCCGGACTCGTTGAGGAAGCGCACGATGGCGCGCAGCTGACTCTCGTAGCCGCTGCAGCGGCAAAGGTTGCCGGCGAGCTGGCGCGAGAGCTCCTCGCGCGTGGCGACGAGGCTCGGATCCTCCTTGGCGGAGCGGGCAAGCGCCAGCACGTTCATGATAAGGCCGGGGGCGCAAAAACCGCACTGCTCGGCGCCTTCGGCAGCCATAGCGCGGGCAAGCGCCTCGGACTCGGCCTTGAGGCCCTCGAGCGTGGTGACGGTGTGGCCCTCTACACGGGCGGCGGGAACCGAGCAGCTCAGCACCGGGTCGCCGTCGAGCCACACCGTGCACAGACCGCAGTTGGTGGTCTCGCAGGCGCAGCGCACCGACGCGCAGCCCTGCTCACGCAAAAGCGCAAAGAGCATGGTGTCGGGGGCAATCTGGGCCTTGACCTTATGGCCGTTGAGCGTAAAGGAAAGATCGATGAGTTTGGCAGCCATTAGCGCACCTCGCTAGAATCGACGCCGGGCACGCGGCGGCAGGAATACTCGTCCGTGGCAAACTTAGGCGTCTGCACGCCCTCGAGCTCGCGGGCAAGCGCGGCCGAAAGCTCGATGCCGGCGGCGCGACGCACAGCCTGGACGGCAAGCGGGGCCGAGATGCGGCGGCGGTAGTCAGCCGAGCCCCACAGGTTGGTGCCATAGCTCAGCGCGCGTACGGACGCGGCCAGGGCGCGCAGCTCGTCCTCGGAAGGCTGCTCGCTGGTGAGGCCACACGCCTCGCCCTGCAGCAGGGTCGCGCGCAGCGGGCGGGCGCCCACGGTGACGTGCCAGGAGCCGTCCCACCAAGCGGCGGTGACGTTCAGCGAGGGGAAGTCGGTCGCGGCCTTGCGCACGGCCTCGTAGCTCGCACGGTACTCGTGCTTGACGACCACGACATGCTCGATCACGTCGCGCACGTAGCCCATCCGCACGAACTCCGCGAGCGGCACGCGGCCGGCGCCCGTCAGCTCAACATAGGAATCGAGCGCGAGAAAGGCGGAGAGAACGTCCGAGAAGCCAAAGCGGCCGTAGATGCTGCCGCCCACCGTGGCGGTGTTGCGCAGCTGCACGCCCACGATGTCGTGGACGGCGAACTCAAAGACATTATTGACAAGCGCGTTGAGCCCGGCATGACGCTCGAGCTGGCGCAGGGTGCACATGGCACCGATGCGAAACTCGGTCTCGGTCTCCTCGATCTGATCGAGTCCGCAGGCCGAAAGGTCAATCGCCGTCGCCACACGACGCGATCCCAGGCGCATCCAGATGCCGCCGCCCACAATCTTGTTGTTGCGGTTCTTCTGCAAGAGCTCATAGGCTTCGGCCGCGTTTCCAACACGGACGTAGGTACCGAACTTGAGCACGTTCTCCCCCATCTCTTCACTTGTCTAGTACCTCTAAGTGTACCAAACGAGAGCGCACGACCCTCACCGCCATAGAAAAAGGCTCCCAGCCGGAATGGCTGAGAGCCTTATCACATGCTATGTCGAGCGAAGACCTAGCAGACGCCCTGGGCGAGCATGGCATCGGCGACCTTCAGGAAGCCGGCGATGTTTGCGCCCATGACAAAGTTGCCCTCCTCGCCGTACTCCTTGGCGGTGTCGTCCACGTTGTGGAACATGCCGCGCATGAGCTGCTCGAGCTTGCCGTCGACCTCCTCGAAGGTCCAGGACAGGTGCTCGGCGTTCTGGCTCATCTCCAGGCCGGACACGAGCACGCCACCGGCGTTGGCAGCCTTACCGGGCATGAAGGCGACGCCGTTCTCCTGGAAGTAGGTCGTGGCCTCGATGGTCGTGGGCATGTTCGCGCCCTCGCCGACCACCTTGCAGCCGTTGGCGACGAGCGCCTGGGCGTCCTCGAGCAGCAGCGTGTTCTCGCGAGCACAGGGCAGCGCGATGTCGCAGGGCAGCTGCCATACGCCGCGGCCGTCGCCCTCGTGCCACACGGCGTTGGGCTTCTCGTCAACGTACATGGCGAGCGTGACGCCCTTGTCGTGGCCGGAGCGCTTCTTGTTGTAGACGTGCTCGAGCACGGTGTAGTCGATGCCGTCGGGGTCCTCGACCCAGCCGTGAGTATCGGAGCAGGCGAGCACCTTGCCGCCGAGCTGGGAGACCTTCTGGACCGCGTAGATGGCGACGTTACCGGAGCCGTGAACGACGACGTTCTTGCCCTCGAAGGACTCGCCGCGGCTCTTGAGGTACTCGTCCACAAAGTAGACCAGACCGTAGCCGGTGGCCTCGGTACGGGCGAGCGAGCCGCCAAAGGAGAGGCCCTTGCCGGTAAGGACGCCGGTCCACTCGTTGGTCAGGCGCTTGTACTGACCGAACAGGTAGGCAACCTCGCGGCCGCCAACGCCCAGGTCGCCGGCGGGAACGTCGGTGTTGGGGCCAATATGGCGATAGAGCTCGGTCATGAAGGACTGGCAGAAGTGCATGATCTCGTTGTTGGACTTGCCCTTGGGGTCAAAGTCGGAGCCGCCCTTGCCGCCGCCCATGGGAAGGGTGGTCAGGCTGTTCTTGAGGATCTGCTCCAGGCCCAGGAACTTGAGCATGCCCAGGGTGACCGTCGGGTTAAAGCGCAGGCCGCCCTTGTAGGGTCCAATGGCAGAGTTGAACTCGACGCGATAGCCGCGGTTGACCTGGACCTTACCCTGGTCGTCGACCCAGGGAACACGGAACATGACGATGCGCTCGGGCTCGACGAGGCGCTCCAGCAGGGCGGCCTCCTCGTACTCGGGATGGGCGTCGAGCGCCGGCTGGATGGTGCCGAGGATCTCGGTCGCGGCCTGGATGAACTCAGGCTGCTCGGGATAGCGGGCCTTGAGCTCGTCGAGAACTTTCTGCGTGTAGCTCATGCTTCCTCCAATTGATGGAAAAGAAAAGTATCGTTCGAGGCGCCCCATGCGCCGCGAGCTTTATCGAGTATGGATAATATCGCACTGTTGCAGCAAAGTTACGCATAAGCCGACGAGCAGATGTTTCGTTTTGATTACGATGCAGGTAGAAGCGTTTTTGAGCACCCGACGTACAAATCGCGTGTTTCGAAGCTGTTTCGTCCACATGTTCCAAACCACCACATTGGGGACAGGCACCTTTGTGGTGGTGTTGGTGATTAGAGGACGAGCTGGTGGTAGTCGGCGGGGGTTATGCGGCCTTCGGTGGCAGCACGGAAGGCGGCGAGGGCATCGCCCGAGAACGGCATGGCCCAGCACAGGCCGCAACCTGCGGTAATGGAGCCGGGCAAAGGCATAATGCGCCCGGGCACACCGGCGGCAAGACACAGCTGTTCGCATTCCATCACATCGAAGGTGCTATCGAACGAAACGATGATTTTGCGCTCGGGGTCGAGGGCATCACCGGACGGGCCTTCGCGGTGTGCATCACGATACGCTGCGGCGGCCGCCTCCTCTTCCGCGGTATGTCCGCAGCCACCGCAACCGCAGGTACAGGCTTCGGAATCATCGCAAGTGCAAGGCTCTCCCGTGTCGGGACAAATATCGTGAGACATGGCAACTCCAATCGTCTAGGCGAGTAACTCGGCCGCCGCAAACTCCTCGGGCGTATTGACGTTTTCAAAGCAGAGCGTCGAGCCCGCGGCCTTAACAATCTGCGGCTCATCCATATAACCGGCCTGAGCGCGATTGATCAGGCAGCGAATGCGCTGTCGGTCGCAGGAGAGCAGCTCTTGGGCAACCGGCGCACACGCTTCACGGCGCCAGACGGCGCAAAGCGGCTCAATCCCCCGCTCCTCGCGCGGCACGCACACGTCGAGCGCCTCGGCCTCAACACGATCGGCAAGCGCGCCAATGAGTTCCGGCGAGACAAACGGCATATCGCAGGCGACGATCGCTACGAGCGGCAATCGGGCCGCGGCCAACGAGCTCGCGATGCCGCGCATGGCGCCCGCCGACCCTTCAAGGTCCGCCACCACACGCGGCACCAGGCCGCCAAACGTGCGCTCCTCAAGGTAGGCCAGCTCACTGGGACGCGAAGTCGTCACGACCAACTCGCCGGCAACTGGCGCCAGTCGGCTAAGCACGCGCTCGATGAGCGGCTCGCCGCAAAACGCCATGCGCGCCTTATCGCAGCCCATGCGCGAGGACAGCCCGCCCGCCTGGACGACACAAGAAAGATCGGCACGTCTTACGGTAGTCATACGGCAAAACACCTCCATCGGCATGCTCGAAACCCGGTGCACGAAGCTAAATACAGCCGCCGAAATAGCGGCGCTATGAAAAGCTCGTGCAAAAAACAAAACAGCGCCTTTGCGGCACGCAGTAAGACCGCGAGCACAAAAGCGCTGGTAGCGTATGGCGGGAACGTATGTGAATCGAACACATCCAAGACGTTTTGCACGCCTCGCAACGGTTTTGAGGACCGCGGAGCCCACCGGAGCCCATCCGTTCCCAAGTGCGGCGGTATTTTACCAAACCGAGCAGCCAATCTAGCGCAGGGACCTCAGGCCGCCGGCGTCCTTGTCGAGCACCGTAAAGCGTACGGCATCCAGGTGCTCCAAGATGCTGATGGCACGTTTGCGCGACACGCCCAGAGCCTCACGCAGCACGCTCGTGGTGGCTGCGCCGCCGGCTGCCTCAATGGCGGCGGCGACGAGCTCACGTGCATGGGCCTCGGCGGCGGCAGACAGGGCAACGTCGCGCTCGACCTTAACGATCGAGCGATTGAGCGAAAGCTCGCGCAGGGCACGCGTCATGGTGTCGCGATCGAGCTGCAACTGCTCGCCCACTTCGGGCAACGTCGGTGCATCGAGGCCAGCTTCGTCCAGCAAGTCAACGATACGTTCGCAGGCCTCGCGCACCACACGCGCCGCGGCGGCAGCGGAGTGCGGGTCGAACACCTCGGCACCCTCGGCGGCACACACGCCATGCGAGCAGCCCTCGGCAATCAGAGCCGCGGCAACGCCTTCATCAGCGGCAGGCCACGCAGCATGGGCAACGGCGCCGGGCGTAAAGCCCGTCTCCTTGGGAGCCGCCGCGTGCATGGCGGTCAGAGTCGCCGCCAGTGCATCCATCGCGGCGTCGAGCACCGCGGCGTCCGCCAAGAGGTCCGCATCACCCACGGCAAGCTTGCGAACGGAGTCCTGCGCCACCAACCCGCGCAGTGCGGCATCGACCTCGCCGACACCAAGATCCAAAGCCTCGGCAACATCAACCGGCGTAACCGGCAGCGTCTGCAGCGCCAGCCAAGCGCCCACACCGCCCGCGATATCGCCGGACTCGAGTGCCGCAAACAGCGCGCGCTCGCCGGCCGAAAGCTCGCGCGAGCGACGGCAGCGCGATAGCAGCACGCGCCCGCCGCCGATGAGCATAACGGGCGAATACGACAGCACCACGGCATGGTCTCCGGCTCGCAGCGGCAGCGGCTCCTCCAAGCGCACCTGTACGGTACGGGTCTCGCCCACCGCCATGGGGGCCTCGCCCTCCAAAAGCATGATGCGGCCGACGACCTCGGCCGTGCCGGCCATCACATGCACACGCGCGCCCGACTCGAGCACGCGCGGCTTGGCGCCCTCGCGGCCCAAATACGTAAACGTCATCATAAAACGCATCGTCTGGCCAAAGCGGCCCGCCACGCCGAGCATCTCACCGCGATCGAGCGCGGCGACGGCATCGCCCACCAAGTTGAGCGCCACACGCTGGCCGGGCAACGCCCGCGGCGTATCGTCATGTACCTGAATCCCGCGCACACGACAGACCGTACGCGACGGTAACGCCATCAGCTCGTCACCCACCGCAACCGGCGCATCGCGCAGCGTTCCCGTCACGACGGTGCCGACGCCCTTGATCGTAAAGCAGCGGTCAATCGGCAGGCGCGGCGCGGCATCGCTCCGCTCGGCACGCTCGCGACAGGCATCCCAGCAGGCACCCACCTGCTCGTCGAGCATGGCGAACAGTCGTTCGATCCCCTCGCCTGTCTTAGACGACACGGGCACGATCGGCACGCCCGCAAACACAGTGTCCGACAAAAAATCATCGACATCGAGCTCGGCAAGCTCGGTCATCTCGGCGTCGGCCAGGTCGCACATCGTCAGCGCGACCACCATATGTGTGACGCCCAGCAGCTCCAGCACATGCACGTGCTCGCGGGTCTGC
>DXZN01000066.1 GCA_019419645.1 Collinsella sp.
CCGCGCCGCGCTGGGAAGGGCCGCGTGACGGTCCAGGAAATCGTCCGCAGTTCCGTTTTATCTGGGGAAACGTCGGTTATTGCTGCTGAGACGGCGTTTTGCGGACGGCGTGGTCGCTCGCGGCGGTCGCTATAATGGCGGCAACGCGACACATATATAAGTAAGGAGATCGCGTATGAACGGTTATTCGTTTATCACACCGACCATGACCTAAAACCACCACAAAGGGGACAGGCACCTTTGTGGTGGTTCTGGCCGATGTGGCGGCATGCCTTACTGTTTTGTCTCAATCTGTAACATCTGGACGGGCAAAAGGTCTCTATCTGTTACAGATTGAGACAAACGTCAGGGACTAAGACGTCTTGTCTAGATCTGTAACAGTTAGACGGGAATTCGGGCCCTAGATGTTACAGATCGAGATAATCGCGTCGCGAAAATATAAACCTCCGCAGGGGTGCTTCCCTTGCGGAGGTTTTTTACTCGTTGAGTAGCCTTACGGCTTCGGCCGCCATGTTCTCGACCGTCATGCCGTTCTGAACGAGCAACTCTTTGGGGTCGTAGCGGTCGGGGAAGCCCTTGGCGATGCCGAAGGTGCGCGTGCGCACGGGCGTGCAGGCCAAATAGCACGCGACACGCTCGCCCCAGCCACCGTCCAAGATGCCGTCCTCGAGAGTAACGACAACGCGATGCTCGGCGGCAAGGCTGTCGAGGAACTCACGGTCGAGCTCAGTTGCATAGCGCGGGTTGACGAGCGTGGCCTCGATGCCGTACTCGGCAGCCAAGCGATTTGCCACGCGCTCGCCCAGCTCAAAGAAATCGCCAAGCGCGAGCACGGCCACGTCGCGACCCTGACGCACCACGTTGTAGCGAACGGCGCTGTAGTCGGTGTCCTCGGCAGGCGCCAGATCGGGGCGGCTTACCAGGCCAATGCCCGGTACACGGATCGCCACGGGATGCTCGCGGTGGTCGAGCGACCAGCTCAGCATGGACAGATATTCCTCCATGCAGGCCGGTGCCAAGTAGTGCATGTTGGGAAGACCGCCCAGCATGGAAATATCAAAGAACGAAAGGTGCGTCTCGGACGTAGTGCCAAAGATTGATGCGCCAAACACTAGGATCGTCACCGGGGCATCGTTGAGGCACAGGTCGTGCCACAGCTCGTCGTAGGCGCGCTGCAAAAACGTGCCGTACACACCAAAGACTGGCTTGGCGCCCGAGCGCGCAAGCGCGGTGGCAAAGGTCACGGCGTGCTCCTCGGCAATGCCCACGTCAACAAACTGCTTGCCTGCCGCGGCGCGAAGCTCGGGTGTAAAGCCCATGATGTAGGGCGTGGCGGCCGTGATGCCCACGACCTGCGGATCGCGCTCGATGGCGGCGCTGAGCGCCTCGCCCGTAATGTCGGCATAGGTGCGCGGCGCAGGCTCGCTCGGATGGCCCGGGCAGAGCTTGCGCCCGGTCGCCATGTCAAACGGACCCACGTGGTGCCAGCGCTCGGGGTCGCTCTGGGCCGGCTCAAAGCCCTTGCCCTTGGCGGTGGAGACGTGCAGCACGATGGGATGATCGATATTGCGCAGCTCCTGCAATGCGTCGACCAGGGCCAACACATCGTTACCGGCGTCCAGATAGCGGTAGTCGAGCCCCATCGCGCGGAAAACGTTGCGCTCACAGGTGCCGTTGCTGGCGCGCAGCTCGGCCAGATTGCGATACAGGCCACCGTGGTTCTCGGCAATGGACTGGTCGTTGTCATTGACGATGATGATCAGGTTGCTGTCGAGCTCGGCGGCATTGTTAAAGCCCTCAAACGCCAGACCGCCCGAAAGCGAACCGTCGCCAATGATGGTAATGACGTTGTAGCTGTCGCCCGCCAGATCGCGGGCGTGTGCCAAGCCGCAGCCCAGGCTCACCGATGTGGAGGTGTGGCCCATGGCGAACAGGTCGTGTTCGGACTCGTCGGGATTGGCAAAGCCAGAGGCCTCGCCGTAACGTGCCGGGTCGATATAAGTGTACGCGCGCCCGGTCAGCGCCTTGTGGGCGTAGGTCTGGTGCGAAACGTCAAAGACAATTTTGTCGGTGGGGGAGTTAAACACGCGATGGAGCGCGACCGTGAGCTCAACGACGCCCAGGTTGGGGGCAACGTGTCCGCCGACAGCGGCGGAGCTTTCGAGGATGGCGTGGCGAATCTCGTCGCAGAGCTGCGGGAGCTCGGCGCGATTAAGAGCCTTGACGTCCTCGGGCGTTGTCGTTTGCGTAAGCAGCATCGTTGTGGGTTACTCCATGCGAATCGAGCGCCGGCGCTCCCTCGGCCGGCACAATTGCACAAGACAGTTTCGCACATTTTGGCGTTTGATATGTGACGGCGGCGCGGTAATTCGCCAACTGGTGGGGCAAAACGTTTTGTCCGATGCCATACTGGTAAATTCGATGATGGTTTTATTCAATGTGTGCAGGCCGTGGCTTGCCGCCGTGAGCCGCTGGAAGGAGGCAGCATGTCCGATACCGTTCGTGCCGAGAAAATCGCGCGCGAGGTCGACGATGCCGCCCGTCAGCTTGCCCAGACGGGCCGCTTGGGCCTGACGCATGAGTTTATCCAACATGGCGATGTGACGGTCTATACGCATGTGACCTCGGTAGCGCGGGCAAGTCTGTCCTTTGCCGAACGCTTGGGCCGTGCTGGCATTTCGATCGACCGCGCCTCGCTGCTGCGCGGGGCCCTGCTGCACGATTACTTTCTCTACGATTGGCATGACCCCGACCCGAGCCATCGACTGCACGGATTTCGGCATCCGTTTTTTGCCCTGGCGCGTGCGGAGGAAGATTTTGAGCTGACGTCGCGCGAGCGGAATATCATCACGCGTCATATGTTTCCGCTGGTGCCGGTGCCACCGACGTGTCGTGAGGCATGGATTGTGTGCCTGGCGGATAAATGGTGCGCACTGCGCGAGACGATTGCCGGCCGTCTGCCGCGCAAAGGCGGTGCGAACGATTTGAACGAGGGCCCGAGTGACGGCTCGAGCAAAGAATCGAACGAAAAGAGGAGTGGGTAGACGGTGGGAACCGCGATCGACATGGCATTTGACGGCGCGACGCTTGCCGCCTGTCCGCTCTCGGCGCTGGTACTCTCGTTTGCCTTCTACGGTTTTTGCGGCTGGGTATGGGAGTCGACAGTCTGCGCCATGCTCAACCACGGACGCTTTGCCAACAGCGGCTTTTTGCTAGGGCCGTGTTGTCCCATCTACGGTGCGGGCGGCATCGCGTGCTGGTTGCTGCTGCGTGGAATCCCAGACGCCTCGAGCCAGTTTGTCGCTGCCGCGCTCGTATGCAGCGTGATCGAATATAGCGTGGGCGTGCTGTTGGAAAAAACGACGGGTGCCCGGTTTTGGGATTACTCGCATCTGCCGTTTAACCTGCACGGACGCATCTGCCTGTACTGGGCCTGCGCGTTTGGCTTGGGTGCGTTGTGTATTTGCCGTTTAGTGGAGCCGGCATTGCTGGGGCTGCTTGGCCATCTGCCGGTGCTGATTGTGCGGCTGTCCGCCTTTATCGTCGCGGTCGCGATGATGGTCGATGCGGTGTGCTCGTTGGCCAGCTGGCGCCGCCTGTCCGATCAGCTTGAGCGTGTGCGTGCCGACCTTGCCGACCGCATCAATGAGTCGCTTGCCGACGCCTCCGACTCTATGCTCGAACGTATTCCCGATTCGGCGATCGACTCGGTGGCGCAGACGCATATCCGCGGTCGCGCCGTTAACGCTTGGCTGGCCGAGCTGGGCGACGCGGCACTCGATGCCCTGCGCGAGAAGGCTTCGATGCCGACGTTTATTTCGGATGGTGCTCGCGGCCTGGCGCTCGCTGCCCGTCGCGTGGCCGATGCCGCGCCGAGCATGCCGCGTCCGTCGCTCGGTCGTCGCCTTGCCGGCAAGCGCATGAGCCGCCCGGTGCCGAGCGTGTCACTCAGCCGCCGCGACCTACGCTTCTTTAACGCCTTCCCGCGTCTGCGCATCAATCGTTACGAGGGCGTCATCCGAGCAACTAATCTCCGCGACCGCGCCCACGAGCTGTTTCGGCGCTAGCCGGGGCGGGCACGCTCACGGCCCCCTTGCTCGCGTATTTCCCGTTCGTTTCGCGCCCGTTGCCGTGCCGTTTCCAAGATTGCGGCACCGTTTCCATTCGACAACGCAGCGTTTAACAACGCCGTATCTGGTCTACACCAGTTGGCCCTCGGCCGCATCATGAGCGCCGACAACGTTCATGCGACAAAGGGGGAGCGAATGTACGATACGGGATCGACAACGTTTATGCTCATCTGCACCATGCTCGTGTTTTTAATGACACCGGGTCTGGCGTTTTTCTATGGCGGCCTGTCCAGGCGCAAAAATGTCATCAACACCATGCTTATGTGCTTTGGTGCCATTGGCCTGGTTGGTGTGCTGTGGATTGTTGCCGGCTGGTCGCTGGCCTACGGCGGCGACGGCTCGAGTCCGTTTATTGGAGGCCTTGACCAGCTGCTGTGCTTGCCGGTGCTCAGCCAGGTGCTGCAGGCTGCCGAGGGCAATGCTGCGGACGGTGCCGTCTACCCTCAGATCATCAACATCGCCTTCCAGATGGCGTTTGCCATGATCACGGCCGCTATCGTCACAGGCAGCCTGGCCGGCCGCGTTAAGTTTGGTGCTATGACGGCCTTCCTGGGCATTTGGCTGCTTGTGGTCTATGCGCCGCTCGCCCACATGGTTTGGGGCGGCGAGGGCTCCTTTATCGGCGACATCATCGGCGCGCTCGACTTTGCCGGCGGCGACGTGGTGCACATTTCGTCCGGTCTTACGGGCCTGATTCTCTGCTTAATGCTCGGCCGTCGTCGCGGCTTTGGCATGATGAGCTACCGTCCGCATAACGTGCCGTTTGTGGCTCTGGGCGCCGGCCTGCTTTGGTTTGGCTGGTTTGGCTTTAACGGCGGCAGCGAGTTTAAGGCCGACGCCGTGGCGGCGCTCGCCATCCTCAACACCGTGACGGCCAGCGCGGCGGGCATGGTCTCGTGGCTTGCCGTCGAGCGCGTGCACACCGGTCGCCCCACGCTGGTGGGTGCCAGCACCGGTCTGGTCGCGGGCCTTGTGGTGGTCACGCCGGGCGCGGGCTTTGTCGAGCCGTGGGCGGCGCTGGTTATGGGCCTGATCGTATCGCCCGTCTGCTACCTGGCCATCAGCCATCTTAAGACCAAGTTCGGCTACGACGATGCGCTCGACGCGTTCGGTTGCCACGGCATCGGCGGCATTTTGGGCGGCGTGCTCACAGGTCTGTTCTGCGTGCCGGAGCTTTCGTGGACCGGTAAGGGCGGCCTGTTCTACACGGGCGACGTGTCGCTGCTCATCTCGCAGATTTTAGGCATTGTGGTGACGGTCGCTATTGTGCTGGTGCTCGATTTGGTGATCGCCGCGGTGGTCAAGGCGCTGTTCCACGGTAGCCTGCGCGTGGACGAGGCCGACGAGGCACTGGGCCTGGATGCAAGTCAGCACGGCGAGAGCGCATATCCCTCCTTCTCGGGACTTGACTAGCGGCTTCCCCAGGCACCGCACCTTGGGTTTCAAACCGTCGCTTGCGTACAAAAGTACGCGGCGCTCCTCTTTCAACCCAATCTGCGGCACCTGGGAAACCCGCGTCTCATGTAAAGGGATACGTTGATTATTGAGAGGAATTCATTATGAAAAAGATCACGGCTATCGTGCGCCAGGAAAAGCTCGAGGTTCTCAAAGACGCGCTGTTTGCTGCTGATGTTCGCGGCATGACTATCAACCAGGTGCAGGGCTGCGGCGCGCAGCATGGCTGGAAGGAATACGTGCGCGGCAACGAGCTGCTCGTCAATACCATCCCCAAGGTGCAGTTCACCCTCATCTGCGCTGATGAGCACGTTGACGGAATTGTCGACATCATCTGCAATGCCGCCCGCACCGGTGCCGTCGGCGACGGCAAGATTTGGGTCGAGCCGGTCGAAGAAGTCATCCGCATTCGCACCGGCGAACACGGCCCGGCCGCGGTGTAGAATCGACCGTCTGCCATCCGCAACGTTAAAATGCTGCAATGAGGCACAAGACTTGCGTTGCGGATGGGCGGATTATGGGTCGCAATAAATATCCCGAGGAGACGGTCGCGAAGATTCTCGACGCGGCACTGGAGCTATTCTGCGCACAGGGTTATGAGGGGACGAGTATTCAAGATATCGTTGACCGTCTCGACGGCATGACCAAGGGCGCTGTCTATCATCACTTCAAGAGCAAAGAAGAGATTTTCAACGCCGCGTTTGATCGGGCGATGACTCCGATTGTTGAGCACCGCCGCTCGATGCTTGGCGTCGGTAATATGACCGGAGCCCAAAAGCTCAAGCGACTGTACGCGCCCGAGTCCGTAGTTCCGCAAATTGAGCTATGGGCACGTATGCGTCCTGCAGCAGATCCGGTAAAAAGCTCGCGTCTACTGGCGATGCAGTACCAGGGCTCGTTTGACGAGTCAGCCGATGGCTGTCTCTTGCCAGTGATCGAGGAGGGCATCGCCGACGGCTCCATTGCGTGCGAATGCCCGCGCGAAGCGGCGGAGGCCGTATCGTTGCTAGCGAATCTCTGGCTGCTGCCGCTGTTCCGTCCGCTCGAGCCCAAGGAGCGAATGCTCGCTCGTGCACAATGTCTGGCGCAGATGGCCGCTGCGGTGGGACTCGATTTGGGCGAGGAAGTGCTCCAGACAACGGCACGGATTTGGGACGTATGGGACCGCGCTGGGTGGTAATATAGATACCAACGGTATGTAATTGATTTGTGAGGGTAGCCACGGCTGCCCTTTTCAAGTCATTAAATACATACTAGTGGTATGTATAGGGGGTGGGCTTATGGCTGGGCTGAGAGACGTCGGCGTCTCGTTGAAATCAAAAACAGTGCGGTCAATCAGGCTCGCGGAACTTCTGGTTGCGCAGCTGTGCACGTATTCGATGCTGTCGGCGCTGTGCTTTGCGTATCCACTTTACTTGTTCGATTGCAGTGGATCGTCAACGTTATATGGCGCCGTCGTGGCGACGGCGTTCATACCCGGCGTACTCGCAACTCCGGCTGGTGGGATCTTAGCGGATCGGGGAAGACACCGCGAGGTCTTCGTGTCCCTCGGCATTGCTCTGATGACTGCATCACTGCTGTCTATCCCCATGAAGCGCTCGTTGCCTCTTGCGGTCGTCGTAGTAGCGATACTTTGTGTTCAATATGGTGTTCAATCGCTGCTAAAGCCAATGCTCCAAATTGAGACGGTGCGTATGGCGGGTGAAGAGAAGGTTGAGCGGGCCACTGCATTGGTTTCGCAGATGACCATGGTGAGCAATATCTTGGGTCCTGTGGTCGGGACGGCAGTCTATGGGTGCTTTGGCATCGATGCTCTTTGCACAATCGCGTCGGTAACGTTTGCGATTTCAGCTCTGTTGTTTGGTGGCGTACTCAAGCAAAATGCCTCATCTGAAACGATGGGAGACGGCGCGACTCGTACGACATGCCGAAACGATTTTCGGGAGTCGATTCGGTATCTGTTGCAAAATGCATCATTGGTCGCTGTGATTTTGCTTGCGGCAGTTTTGAACCTTGCGTTGGTTGGGCTAACGATTGGCGCTCCCATTATTGTTACAAAGCATCTCGGCATGCAATCGTCCTGCGTTGGGATAGTTGAGGTTGCTCTGGGCCTGGGTGGTCTTACCGGCAGTGGCTTGGTCGGCATTTGGCCGCATCGTTTTTCTTTCAATGGCATATGTCGATATGTTGCGATGATCTGTTTTGGAGTCGCGCCGATTATTGTTACGCTGCTGTTCGGCGTAGATGTATGCGTGTTCACCGTGTTTGCGGTTGGTTCGGCATGGGTCATGGTGTGGGCGAGCATTACGTCGGTTGAAATCATCGCGTTTGTTCAGCGGGTAGCGCCGACTGAGCTCTGCGGAAAAGTGCTTTCGGTCGTTTACATGGTCCTTTCCTGCGCAACACCTATCGGCCAATTGACGTACGGGGTTGCATATGATCGATGGACACCAGCGATTGTATTCGCAGCCATGTTGGCGGTGCTGACGTTGACGACGGCGCTGTTTTATCGGCTGAAAAGTTGCTTGTGGCGATTGTCTTAACGCGCTGGGGCACCGTTGCTTTGCGGAAGCGAATGTCCTGGCGCGTTGGAACACCCTTGCATGGGCATGCCTCTCTTTCGTCTAAAATAACGTGCAGACGAAGGAGAGGCATGCCCATGATCAAGATGTTCGCGAGTGACTTAGACGGAACGCTGCTTAACGCCCTGCACGAGGCAGATAGGACTATCCGCCGCGCCATTCGCGAGCTGACTGAGGCTGGCCTGCATGTGGTTCCCGCGACTGGACGCTCGACGTTGCCGATCGGCGAGCATGGCTTTACGGGCCTGGCGCTTGACGCCTGCTGCTCCAATGGATCCATCGTGCGCGACAGTCATGGTGAGGTGCTCAAGACCTGGACCATCGACCCACAAATCACCGAGGAGCTGCTCAAGGAGTTTCCGGATATCTGTTTTGACTGCTCCACGCCCGACGGCATGTTTTCGAGCGGATCGTTCGAGATGCACCAGGCGGGCTTTAAAAAGGACAGTCCCATCAAGCGCATCGTGATGCGTGGCATGCGTGCGCGTGGCGGCTATCACGAGGAACAGTATTTCGACCAGTCGATTGGCGACATCTTGCGCCACGATGTGTGCAAGATCAACTGCCGCGTGACCTCGCGCGAGCTGGAGCGCGACCTTAAGGCGTATCTTGCCGAGCGTTCCGATCGCGTGGTCAACGCGCCGTTCGATCCGGTGATGTTCGAGATCACGGACGTGGCGTGCAACAAGGGCGAGAGTGTGGCCTGGCTGGCGGGCTACTACGGTATTGCCGAGGACGAGGTCGCTGTCTACGGCGACGGCGGCAACGACATTGCTATGCTGAGGCGTTTCCGCCACAGCTACGCGACCAAAAACGGCAGCAATGCAGCTAAGGCCGCCGCGAGCGCAACTATCGGCAGTTGCATGGTCCACGCCGTCCCCAAACACATGCTCGCCACCATGCGCAAGCAAAACTCCCGCACCGTCATCGAATAATGTGACAAAGGGACTGTTCCTTTGTCACATGGGAGATACCGGCTTTTGGCGTATAGGACTGTTACACTTTCGCCACCAACAAATTTCGAGTTATTCGGCCTGTCGGAGGTCGTTAAATGGCTAAAGATGCCCTCTCGGGAACATTCATGCCTCTAATGGTGTTTGATTCGGTGACGTAAGTGCGCAAATGGGCATGTATACGCTCAAATAAGGACATAAACCCTCAGATAATCCCGGCGGTGCATTTATACAAAACCAGTAGCGTGGCCGAATAACTCGAAAAATGTAGCTGGCAGTTCGGCGACAAGCTCGGGTATGGCAAAGGAACTGCTCCTTCGCCATACCCGAGGATCGCGCGCGCGAGCGTGGTGTAAGAAGGCGCATCGCCTGCTGCCGCCGTCAGC
>DXZN01000067.1 GCA_019419645.1 Collinsella sp.
CCCTGACCTCTTGACTGCCAGTCAAGCGCTCTCCCAGCTGAGCTACGCCCCCGTGACGAGGAGATACTATAAGGGAAGTTGGCGTGGGTTGCAAGGACTTTTTTGGGTCAGACTCTAAATGTCTCTTGATATAGGTAAGCGATGGCGGCGCCGGTGTGGACTTGGATCGTGGCTGTTGACCTGACGACGTTGCTGATGCCCGTGTCGGCCAATAGGCCCAAGGGGCTATGATCTAGTTCCCACTCCAAGCCATGTTCGCTTACCTCGGTGTTGGGGGCAATGGCGATGATGGAGAACGTCTTGCCCTCGGCGCCTTCGATGGTCCACGTTTCGCCTGCGCGAAGGATGCGGGCGACCACCTTGTCCTCGGCGATCCAGACGGGGGCATCTACGTATCCCGCGAGCAGGCCCAGTACGGACAGTGCCATGTCGGAACGGCCGCCGGTGGCGCAGGTCGCAACCACTTCGGCACCCGGCCAGCGGCGGCGGACGGAATCGAGCGCCAGCGCCAGATCGGTATAGTCCTTGTAGGGATCGTGACGCTCTACCTCAAAAGCTTCGGCGGCATCGACTAGCGCGCGACCCGCATCGCTTACCGTGTCGGCATCCCCCACATATACGTCGCAGTCCAGTCCAGCGCCCAGCAGAGCGTCGAGTCCGCGGTCCACGGCGACAATGTGATCGCACTCCCCTGCTAGCCTATGCAACAGATCCGCGCTCGCCACCACGGGCGAGCCGCAGACCACTAATACCTTGCAAACCACAGCCCTCGCCTATCCCTCAAACGAAAGCACACGGGCCAGATCCAGGTCTTCATAGCTGTCGATAAAGATATCGCAGTTGTCGCGAACCTCGTCGCGCTCCATACGGCCATGCGGGTCATAGATGCCTACACGCTTAAAGCCGGCGGCGCCAGAACTCTTTAGGCCAAAGACGGCGTCCTCAAACACCCATGTGCCCTCAAACTTGTGCCCATGGCGCTCCTCAAGGCGGCGCAGCGCAAGCTCGTATACGTCGGGGAACTGCTTGGAGCGTCCCGCCTCACCCGTGGTGGTCACAAGCTCCATGTAGGCATCGAGCCCGGCACCAGCGAGCGCAGACTGCACCAGCTCGGCCGGCGTGGACGTGGCAACGGACATGGCAATGCCGGCCGTCTTCGCCTGCTCCAAAAATGCCAAGAGCCCCTCGCGCGGTGGCACCTTGGAGTAGCCATCGATCAGGATGTCGCTCAGCTCGCGATACAGCTCCTCGCCATTCGCTCCAATACCCCAGGTGTCGTGGTAGGCCTGGCACTCATCCTCGAGCGACAAATGCTCAAACTGGGCAAAATCGTCGACCGTCACGTCAACTCCGTGGCGTCGCAACAACTCGGGCTGTGCATAGGCCCAAACGGGGGTGCTATTAACCAGTGTGCCGTCGCAATCGAAAATAAAAGCGACATTGGGAGCAGCGGTCTGGGACATAAACGAACCTTTCGATGTCAAATGGTAAACATCCTGCTAAAAACGTTTTACCAAACGTTAATCTACTAGTCTAGAAACTCTATTTGGTAAAACTGTCAAGAGTTTTACCATCGCAATTCTGCCAGTAGTATAAACATGGCGCTCGCCGATTAAACGCCGCCGCAAATCCACTTTTCTCCATAAAAGTAACGAACAGGTGTTATCGTATTTCGTGCCGAAAGTTCCACCGAGCACGCGAGGTGGAACGAATCATAGAACTATCGCCGTTCCCTCGATTCGTGCAGCCTTGGACCTTTCGCATCTAGTCACCAAGGCAACACGCTGCCGCGTCATGATGGGATCAAACGTGAGCGATACAAAGCTAAAGTCAGCAACCAAAAAGCCTGCTACCCGTAAAGCCGCCCCGCACGCACCGGAGCTCTCTAAGGACGATGTCTACCTGTTTGGCATTGGCATGTGGGAGCGCAGCTGGGAAAAGATGGGCGCGCACCCCGACACACAGAACCGTACGCGCGGTTGGCGCTTTTGCGTTTGGGCGCCCGACGTAAAGAGCGTCCATGTCATTGGCGAATTTAACGACTGGAATGAGGAAGCCAACCCGCTGGCGCCCGTGCATACGAGCGCTATCTGGGAAGGCTTTATTCCTGGCGCCGAGCAAGGCCAGCTCTATAAATATCTTATCGAGACCAATGAGGGTGAGAAGCTCTACAAAGCCGATCCGTATGCCTTTAAGGCCGAGTGCCCTCCGGGAACGGCGAGCGTGCTGTGGACCCTCGATGGCTACAAGTGGAACGACGCCGCATGGCTCAAGCGCCGCGCCAGTCATAACCACATGTCACAGCCGCTCAACATCTACGAGGTGCATATTGGCTCGTGGAAGCGCCACGGCGACGCGCCACAGGGCGATCCGGACGAGTACGGCAACTATCCTGGCCCCATGGATCCCTTCCCCGCGCAGCGCGGCGAGTTCTATACCTACGACGATCTGTCGGTGGAGCTCGTGGACTACGTGCGCGACATGGGCTATACGCATATCGAGGTCATGCCGCTCATGGAGCATCCCTTCGATGGCTCCTGGGGCTACCAGACGACCGGCTACTATGCCGCCACGTCGCGTTATGGCAACCCGCAGCAACTCATGCATTTTATCGATGCATGCCACGAGGCGGGCATTGGCGTGATCATGGACTGGGTGCCCGGCGGTTTTTGTGCCGACGCCCACGGCCTTGCCACCTTTAACGGCCACATGCTGTTTGAGCACGAGATTCACCCCAACTGGGGCACGCACAAGTTCGACTTCGCCCGCGGCGAGGTCCGCTCCTTCTTGGTCTCCAACGTGCTGTACTGGCTCGAGAACTTCCACGTGGACGGCATTCGCATGGACGGCGTGTCCAGCATGCTGTACCTCAACTTTGGCATCGACGATCCGGGCCAAAAGAAGTTCAACAAGTACGGTACCGAGGAGGACCTGGACGCCAGCGCGTTTATCCGCCAGGTCAACTGCGCCGTGGAGGCACACTTCCCCGACGTGATGATGATGGCCGAGGAGTCCACCGCGTGGCCGCTCGTGACCTATCCGCCGCAGGACGGCGGCCTGGGCTTCCACTACAAGTGGGACATGGGCTGGATGAACGACACCCTGCACTACATGCAGACCGATTTTCCGTGGCGCCCCGGCAACCACGGGCTGCTCACGTTCTCCATCATGTACGCCTTTACCGAGAACTTTATTTGCCCGCTGAGCCACGACGAGGTCGTGCACGGCAAGTGCTCGCTGATCGGCCGCATGCCGGGCGACTGGTGGCGCCAGTTTGCCGGCCTGCGCACGCTGGCTTTCTACCAGATGACGCACCCCGGTGCCAAGCTCAACTTTATGGGCAACGAGATCGGCCAATTTATTGAGTGGCGCTACTACGAGTCCATCCAGTGGTTCCTGACCGAGGAGTACGAGACCCACCGTCATCATCAGGCGTTTATCAAGGCACTCAACCACCTGTACACCGCCGAGCCCGCCCTGTACGAGCGCGGCTACACCGACGACGGCTTTACCTGGATCGATGCGGACAACTCCAAGCAGTCCATCGTGAGTTTTGTGCGTCAGGGCGAGGACGTCGACGACGATCTGGTGATCCTGATCAACTTTGACCCGGCGAGCTACGAGAGTTTCCGCGTGGGCGTGCCGCGCGAGGGCGACTGGGAGGTCATCTTTGATTCCGACCGTCCCGAGTTTGGCGGCAGCGGTTATGCCGGCGAAGAGCCCTACACCTGCTCGAGCGAGCCCTATCCCTGGAACGGGCAGATGGACTCCATTGAGATTAAGGTGCCCGGTCTGGCAGGCGTGGTGCTTAAGCGCCGCGGTCCCAGCAGCTATAAGCCGCCCGTGGTCGAGGAGCCCAAGGCTGCGCCCAAAAAGCGCACGTCCTCGGTGAAGCCTAAGCCTGCGGCTGCCAAGAAGGCTCCGGCTAAGGCGAAGACCACGACGACCAAGGCCAAGGCCAAGGCTGCCGCAAAGCCCGCTGCTAAGGCCGCAGCCAAGAAACCGGCTGCCAAAAAGGCCGCTACCAAGACCAAGTCTGCTTCTGTTAAGCCGTCTGCCAAGGATGCGTAACAAAACCGTTACAGCTGTAATTACCCGCCCCGACGAGGCGTAGGATACAAGTCATAACCGTTCCGGGAGAAACATCCCCGGGGGAAAGGAACGTATGAATAAGATCTTTGACAACAAGCAGGAGTTTACCGAGCTCTATCGCGATGCCGTCATGAGCATCAGCGGCAAGAGCGTCGAGGCCGCCAGCGACCTCGACCGCTTTAACGCCCTGGCCAAGCTCGTGGCCGAGAAGGCGCGCACCGTTGCCACCAAGAGTGACGCCCGCGTCACCGCCGAGGGCAAAAAGCGCGTGTACTACTTCTCGATCGAGTTTTTGATCGGCCGCCTGCTCGACAACTACCTGCTCAACTTTGGCGTGCGCGACATGGTCGCCGAGGCGCTCGACGACATGGGCTTTGACCTATCCGTCATCGAGAACCAGGAGCCCGATCCGGCCCTGGGCAACGGTGGCCTGGGTCGTCTGGCCGCGTGCTTCCTGGATTCCATGGCAGCCGAGGGCATTGCCGGCTACGGCAACGGCATGCGCTACCGCTACGGCCTGTTTAAGCAGGAGATCGTCAACGGCAGCCAGGTCGAGGCCACCGACGAGTGGCTCACCCACGGCTATCCTTGGGAAGTCCGTCGTCAGGACAAGGCCGTGACCATTAAGTTTGGCGGCCGCGTCGAGGGCTTTGAGGAGAACGGCCGCACGTTCTACCGCACGGTAGACACGCAGGACATCCTGGCCGTCCCTTATGACATCCCCGTCGTGGGCTATGCCGGCGAGACCGTCAACAAGCTGCGCGTCTGGGCCGCCGAGCCGGTCGAGGAGCACTTTGATCTGGAGGCCTTCAACCGCGGCGACTATGCTCTGGCCGATGCCGAGCGCGCTGAGGCCGAGGCCATCAGCGCCATCCTCTACCCCAACGACGCCGGCGAGCACGGCCGTCTGCTGCGCCTGAAGCAGGAGTACCTGTTTGTTTCTGCCGGTATCTACAGCCTGCTCGACACCTTTGAGAAGGAGCACGGCGCGAACTGGGAGCTGCTGCCGCAGTTTGTGGCCATCCACACCAACGATACCCACCCCGCCATGTGCGGCCCCGAGCTCATGCGTATCCTCATCGACGAGAAGAAGCTTGAGTGGGATGACGCCTGGAACATCGTGACGCAGGTCGTGAGCTACACCAACCACACCATCCTGCCCGAGGCTCTGGAGAAGTGGCCCATCGGCACGTTCTCCAAGCTCCTCCCCCGCGTGTACCAGATCATCGACGAGATCAGCCGTCGTTGGCACGAGTCGTTCGACACCACGCAGGAGGGCTGGCAGGAGCGTCTGCGCCAGACCGCTATCCTGTGGGACGGCGAGATTCGCATGGCCAACCTGTCCGTGATCTGCAGCCACAGCGTCAACGGCGTGGCCAAGATCCACTCCGACATCATCAAGAACATCGTGCTCAAGGACTTCTACGCCCTGACGCCCGAGAAGTTCAACAACAAGACCAACGGCATCTCGCACCGTCGCTTCTTTGCCGAGGCCAACCCCACCTACGCCAAGCTCGTGACCGAGGCCATTGGCGATGGCTGGCTGAAGGACGCCTTTGAGCTGGAGAAACTCAAGGAGTTTAAGGACGACACCGAGTTCTTGAAGGCCGTGGGTGCCTCCAAGCGCGCCAACAAGGAGCGTCTGGCCGCCTATGTTAAGGCCGAGACCGGTCTGGTTATTGACCCCAACACCGTCTTCGATGTCCAGGTAAAGCGCTTCCATGCCTACAAGCGCCAGCTCATGAACATCATGAAGGTGATGGACATCTACAACCGCCGCATCGCTGATCCTAACTTCCACGTGACGCCGACGACCTTCATCTTTAGCGGCAAGGCTGCCTCGAGCTACACCTTCGCCAAGGAGACCATCCGCCTCATTAACTCCGTGGCCGAC
This sequence comes from Collinsella sp., assembly GCA_019419645.1. Lineage (GTDB taxonomy): Bacteria > Actinomycetota > Coriobacteriia > Coriobacteriales > Coriobacteriaceae > Collinsella. Next base: position 5,987 of record DXZN01000067.1, read on the forward strand.
GTCATCAACAACGACGCCCGCGTCAACGAGGTCATGAAGGTCTGCTTTATCCCCAACTTCCGCGTGAGTAACGCCCAGCTCATCTACCCCGCCGCCGAGATCTCGGAGCAGATCTCCACGGCCGGCAAGGAGGCCTCGGGCACGTCCAACATGAAGCTCATGATGAACGGCGCCATTACGCTGGGTACCCTCGACGGCGCCAACATCGAGATCGCCGACCTGGCCGGCCGCGAGAACGAGGCCATCTTTGGCCTGACCGCCCCCGAGGTCGAGCAGCTCTGGGCGTCGAACAGCTACTTTGCGTGGGATACCCTCAACGGCGACCGCGAGCGTTTGGGCCGCGTGATGGACGAGCTCAAGGACAACACCTTTGCGGGTCTTTCGGGCAACTTCGAGAGCATCTACAACGAGCTCATGAACAACAACGACCCCGACCTGGTCATGGCCGACTTCCGCAGCTACGTGGATGCGTGGGAAAAGCTTGCCGGCAGCTACGGCGACCAGGAGACCTGGAACCGCAAGGCCCTGCTCAACACCGCCTCGAGCGGCTGGTTCTCGAGCGACCGCACCATTCGCGAGTACCGCGACGAGATCTGGCACGCGTAAAGGCGCGCGAGCTCCCTTTGCCGCACGGCATTACTCGACGGGCGCGACCAGGTGCCGTGCCCGCCGCTAATGGGTTTAGGAACATCGATGACAGAAGGAGAAATCGATGAGTAAGAAAGAATGCATCGCGATGCTCCTCGCAGGAGGACAGGGCAGCCGATTGGGGGCACTCACCCAAAAGATCGCCAAGCCGGCGGTTAGCTTTGGTGGCAAGTTCCGCATTATCGACTTTTCGCTCTCCAACTGCTCCAACTCGGGTATCGACACGGTGGGCGTTCTGACGCAGTATCGTCCCTACCTGCTGCACGCCTATGTGGGTTCCGGCGAGGCTTGGGATCTGGGCAGCCGAGACGGCGGCGTGTCGATCCTGCCGCCGTACGAGACGCAGACCGGCGGCGCCTGGTATGCGGGCACGGCCGACGCCATTACGCAGAACCTCGACTACATCAAGGCGAACGACCCCAAGTACGTTCTGATTCTTTCGGGCGATCACCTGTATCGCATGGACTACCGCAAGATGCTCAAGACGCACATTGAGAACAACGCCGACCTCACGGTGAGCGTTATGCCCGTGCCGTGGGAGGAGGCCAGCCGCTTTGGCATCCTGACCACCGACCCCGAAGACGGCCGCATCACCAAGTTTACCGAGAAGCCCGAGAAGCCCGATTCGAACCTCGCCTCCATGGGCATCTACATCTTCTCGGCCGACGTACTGATCAAAGCGCTCGAGGAGGACGCCCTGGACCAGCGCTCGAGCCACGACTTTGGCAAGGACATCATCCCCAAGCTGCTCGGCGAGGGCAAGCGCCTGTACAGCTACGAGTTCAACGGCTTTTGGAAGGACGTCGGCACCATCGCCAGCTTCCACGAGACCTCGATGGACCTGCTGGGCAACAACCCCGAGTTCGACCTCTTTGACAAGAGCTTCCCCATCATGTCCAACGTCACCACGCGTCCGCCGCACTACATTGGCCCGGACGGCCGCCTGGACGACTGCCTGGTCTCCAATGGCTGCAAGATCTACGGCACCGCTCGCCACTCGATCCTTTCGACCGATGTCATCATCGAGGAGCGCGCCGTGGTCGAGGACTCCGTGCTGCTGCCGGGTGCGCACGTTAAGAGCGGTGCGCACATCTGCCGCGCAATTTTGGGCGAGAACTCCACGGTCGAAGAGGGCGTGAAGCTCGGCTCTGTCGATACCACCAAGGATACGGCCGTCGTTGGAAATGACGTCGTTATCGGGAAGGGGGAATGATCCGATGATCAATCGCAAGGCCATCGGTTACATCACCGCTAACTACTCTTCGACCTACGGCAGCGTGCTGCTCAAGGATCGCCCCATCGCGTCTGTCCCGTTTTTGGGCCGCTACCGCCTGATCGACTTTCCGCTGTCCAACATGATGAATGCCGGCATTAAGACCGTCGGCGTCGTCATGCCGGGCAACTACCGCTCCCTGATCGACCATGTCGGTTCGGGCAAGGACTGGGGCCTCGACCGCAAGAAGGGCGGCCTGTTCATGGTCCCCGGCAACGCGTATGGCACCACCAAGGGCGGCATGCGCTTCCTGCTGCGCGACATCATCTCCAACAAGACGCTGTTCCAGCGCTCGGAGAAGCCCTACGTGGTCATGATGGGCACCAACATCGTGTTCAACCTGGACCTCAACACCATCATCGACGCTCACGAGAACTCCGGCGCCCAGATGACCGTGGTGTACTGCAAGGCCACGCGCAACATCGAGGACGAGACCAAGCTCGACATTAACGAGAACGGCCGCCTGACCGGCGTAAGCACCGGCGTGGCGTACGGCGATAACGCGTCCATGGACTGCTGCATCATCAACCGCCAGACGCTGCTCGAGATCATCGACCATTACCAGGCCGCCGACTATCTGGACCTGCTCGAGGCACTCCAGGGCGACTTTGGCAACATCGACGTGTGCAGCTACGAGTACAAGGGCGAGGTTGTGGGCGTGTTTAGCGAGAAGTCGCTGTACCGCCGCAGCATGGACCTGCTCGACCCCGCTCAGGCCGACCAGCTCTTCGTTCCCGAGCGCCCGATCCTGACCAAGGCCCACGACGTGCCGCCTTCGCGCTACGCGACCGGTAGCCACGCCTGCAACTCGATCATTTCGGCCGGCTGCATCATCAAGGGCACCGTGCGCAACTCGATCCTGTCGCGCGGCGTTGTGGTCGAGGAAGGCGCTTCGGTGACCAATTCGATCATCAACCAGAGCTGCATCATCAAGAGCGGCGCACGCGTCGAGAATGCCATTCTGGACAAGAATAACGTGGTTTCTACCAACACCGAGCTTCGCGGTACGCCCGAGAACATCCTGGTGCTGGGCAAGGCCCCGTTAACTTCCGATACCACCATCGTGCGCTAACGTTGGCACTGCATAATCGCACGTAACAGGTAGAATAGCCGCCCGGTTCGCGCCAGGCGGCTATTCTCGAATTGCAACATGGGAGACAATATGGCTGATTCCAGCAAAAAGATGCAGATCGTGTTTGCCTCGGCCGAGTGCGCACCGTTTGTTAAGACCGGTGGCCTAGGCGACGTGGCGGGCTCGCTGCCCGCGGCGCTTGTGCGCGCCGGCGCCGAAGTCATCGTGATGGTGCCCAAGTACGCCACCATCAAGGACGAGTACAAGGCGCAGATGGAGCACTTCTCCGACTTTTACGTGAGCCTTGGCTGGCGCAACGAGTACTGTGGGCTGGAGAAGCTCGAGCACGACGGCGTCACCTATATGTTCATCGACAACGAGCGCTACTTTGCGCGCGACTATCCGTATGGTTTCTTTGACGACGGCGAGCGCTTTGCGTTCTTCTCCAAGGCCATCACCGAGAGCCTGCAGCACCTGCCAGAGGACTTTGAGCGCGACATCCTGCAC
>DXZN01000068.1:0-3271 GCA_019419645.1 Collinsella sp.
GCTCGCGAGAAGGGCATGGACTTCGCTAAGTCCAACGTCGGTGGTGGCCTGAAGGCCCAGGTCGAGTTCGTTTCCGCCAACCCCGTCGGCCCCATGCACATCGGCCACGGCCGCTGGGCCGCGCTGGGCGATTCGCTCTGCCGCGTTATGGACCACGCCGGCTATGAGATCCAGCGTGAGTTCTACATCAATGACCACGGCTCTCAGATGAACACCTTCGGCAACTCCATCAGCACGCGCTATATGCAGCTTGCCGACATCATCGCCAAGCAGGGCGTTGATATCGACGAGGCTCACAAGCTGCTGATCGCCGACCGTGACGCCTTTGTTGCCGACGAGAACGACGAGCACCCCGAGACCCATCCGTATCAGGACAACTTTGCCGAGACCTTGGGCAAGGACTCTTACGGCGGCGACTACATCATCGACGAGGCCGCCGAGTTCTGGCGCACCGACGGCGATAAGTGGGTCAACGCCGATCCTCAGGAGCGCATGGAGAGCTTCCGCGAGCGCGGCTATGTAAAGATGGTCGATAACATGCGCGACCTCTGCCACGCCGTCAACTGCGACTTCGATCGTTGGTACTCCGAGCGCTCGCTGTATGTGAAGGACACCGAGGGCGAGACCGCCGGCACCTCCGCCGTCGACCGCGCTTTTGAGAAGCTCGACAAGATGGGCTACCTCTACACCAAGGACGGCGCCCTGTGGTTCCGCTCCACCGATCTGGGCGACGACAAGGACCGCGTCCTGATCAAGTCCGACGGCGAGTACACCTACTTCGCCTCCGACGTCGCCTATCACTGGGATAAGTTCCAGCGCGTCGATCACGTCATCGACATCTGGGGCGCCGACCACCACGGTTACATCGAGCGCGTACGCTGCGTCTGCGACGCTCTGGGTTACCCCGGCAAGTTTGAGGTTCTGCTGGGCCAGCTCGTCAACCTGCTGCGTAACGGCAAGCCCGTCCGTATGTCCAAGCGCAAGGGCACCATGGTGACCCTGCAGGAGCTCGTCGACGAGGTCGGCTCCGATGCCGCTCGCTACACGCTCATCTCCAAGAGCTCCAACCAGATGGTCGACTTCGACATCGAGGCCGTTAAGAAGCGCGACAACTCCAACCCGGTCTATTACGTGCAGTATGCTCACGCCCGCGTGTGCTCCATCCTGCGCCGTGCCGCCGACGTTACCGCCGAGCAGGCCGACGAGATGGGCATGAAGGCCGTTGCCGCCAAGGCCATCGGTGAGAACGTCGATTACTCGCTGCTGACCGACCCGACCGAGCTCGCCCTTTCGCGCAAGCTCAACGAGCTCACCGACCTGATCGCCAGCTGTGCTCGCGATCGCGCTCCGTTCCGTCTGACCCACTTTGCCGAGGAGCTCGCCGGCGACTTCCACAGCTTCTACGCTGCCTGCCAGGTTCTGCCGAGCGAGGGCCGTCCCGTCGACCCCGAGCTTTCGCGCGCCCGTCTGGCAGCTTGCGACGCTGTCCGCGTGACGCTCGCCCTGGTGCTTACCCTCGTTGGCGTTTCCGCGCCCGAGCAGATGTAATCTGCGGGTCATTTGACCGTGTAGGTTTGGTTTAACTGAGCCCTATAAGCCCGATCTCCTACGGAGGTCGGGCTTTTTTCGCAAACGCCGACGTATTGATGAATTTGGAACTGCTGGAAATACGAAACTATGCCAGTTTACTACGATGAATTGAGGAATTCTAACCACGCCGGCGTTTTGCTAAAAAGTGCAAGGCATCTACCTGCGGTTTTAGTTCAACAAGTTTCGGAGTGGTCGCGGTTGAGCGATTCATCGTAGTAAACCGCCATAGTTTTGGCGGAGGCAGTCAGATTTGTGGGTGGCAAACAAAGAGTGTCCCTTTTGACTAGTCGTTTAAGAACGTCCCCAATGACTAAGTTGCAGGTGGCGGCGGTTGTGTTACACTAACGCTGCGTAGTTGACGCAATCATCTCGATACAGATCAATGATGTCCGTCGTTTTGAACGGAACTAGACTGTTTAGCCGCCCTGAAGGTTTATGCAGGGAGCATGTGATCACAGGGCTTGAAAAGAAAGTTGAGCAAACACTGTGTCTGATCAACAGCAAGAAAACGAAATAACGACGACGCAGGCCGCTCCCGCTGCACCGGTTGCGTCGGACCAGGTCGCGGCGCCCGCTCAAGCCTCGGCTCCTGAGACGCCTAAGGCTGCTTCGACGCCTATGCCTGTAGCGGCTGAGAAGGCCGTGCCTGCAACTGGTGAGGAGGCTGCTCCGGCAAAGCCCAAGCGCACGCGCCGCACGGCCAAGCCTGCCGCTGACGGCGAGGAGGTCACCAAGCCAAAGCGCCGTACCACGCGCACGACGCGCGCCAAGCTCACCGTTGCAGCTGACTCCTCGGCGCCGATTTCCGATGAGGTCGCGCAGGCACGTGCGTTGGCGCAGATTAGCGAGGCTCAGGTGGTGCGCGCCCGCCGTCGTGCTGCCGAGCGCGAGGCCGCGGCTCTGACCGAGCTTGCAGCTCCGTCTGTACTCGAGACCCCTGCCGCCACCGAGGTTCCTGCCGCCGACCAGCCGACCGAGAAGCTGGCACCGCGCACACGCCGTCGCACGGCTGCTAAGGCCGAGCAGGTTGCGGAACAGGTAGTCCCCGAGCCCACTGAGACTTCGGTCCGTTCCGCGGCAGGGGAGGGTGCATCGTCTGTTGAGCCCGCTGCGCCTGTCGAGGCCAGCGAAGTTCCCGTTGTCGATCCGGCTTTGCGCCCGCACCGTCGCGGTCGCAAGCCTAAGGCCTTTGTCGAGGCCGAGAAGGCCGCAGCCGCAGCCGCCGCCGCTCGGGATGCTGCGGCGACCGCCAAGTCCTCAACTGCTGCCGATGAACCCGTCCAGGATGCTACGACTTCCGAGGCCGTTTCTGCCGATGCCGAGCCCGCCGACGTCCGTCCCGGTCGCAGGCGTCGCACTGCTGCTAAGCGCACGTCCAAGGCTAAGGCTGCCAAGAAGGGCGCGTCCGAGGATTCCACCGAGACGACCGCCGATGTATCGACTGATGCCGCCGAGCCCCAGGACGTCGAACAGCCTGCATCCGAGAAGCCCAAGCGCGGTCGCAAGAAGTCCGTTAAGGCCAAGGCCGCCGAGCAGCATGCTGATGTCGAAGCGCAGGTTGATTCTGGCGCCGAGGCCAATGACGCCGCTGCGGCCAATGTTGACACCACCGCAACCGATGGTGCCGCCCCCGCCGAGAGCGAAGACGGCGCCCGCCCCAGCCGCCGTCAGCACAAGCGCA
>DXZN01000068.1:3281-9456 GCA_019419645.1 Collinsella sp.
CAAGGAGCGCAACGCCGCCCCCACCGAGCCCACGCTTTCGCGCGAGGAGCTTGCGGCCATGAAGGTCGCCGAGCTGCGCGAGAAGGCAAAAGAGTTCGAGATCGAGACGACCGGCAAGAAGAAGGCCGAGCTTGTCGAGGAGATCTACACGACCGCCGCGAAGGCCGAGGGCTTCCGCGATATTAAGGGCATCCTGCAGATTCGCCCGGACAACTCCGGCATCATCCATGCCCACGGTTACATGAAGTCCAACGAAGACGCCTTCGTCCCCGCTTACCTCATCCGCTCCGCACGCCTGCGCACGGGTGATGTCATCGAGGGTTCGCTGCGCCCCTCGCGCGGCGGCGACAAGCGAGCCGGCCTCGCCAAGATCACGACCGTTAACGGCATGGATCCCGAGCAGATCCGCAACCGCCCCAAGTTCGGCGACCTTACCCCGGTCTATCCCAACGAGCCGCTGCGCATGGAGCACGGCAAGGATTCCATCACCGGTCGCGCCATCGATATCGTGTCGCCGATTGGCAAGGGCCAGCGTGGCCTGATCGTGTCGCCGCCCAAGGCCGGCAAGACAACGATCCTTAAGAAGATCTGCCAGTCCATCTCGATCAACAACCCCGAGGTGCACCTCATTTGTCTGCTCGTCGACGAGCGCCCCGAAGAGGTCACCGATATGCAGCGCTCCATTAAGGGCGAGGTCGTGGCCTCGACCTTCGATATGCCCGCCGACAACCACACCCGCGTGGCCGAGCTCGTCATCGAGCGTGCCAAGCGCATTGTGGAGCTGGGCGGCGATGTCGTGGTGGTGCTCGACTCCATCACGCGTCTTGCCCGCGCCTACAATCTGGCGGCACCCGCCTCGGGCCGCATCCTTTCGGGCGGCGTCGATTCGGCAGCCCTCTACCCGCCCAAGCGCTTCCTGGGTGCAGCCCGCAATATCGAAAACGGCGGCTCGCTCACCATCCTCGCCTCCGCCCTTATCGACACCGGCTCCAAGATGGATGAGGTCATCTTTGAGGAGTTCAAGGGCACCGGCAACATGGAACTCAAGCTCGACCGCGACCTCGCCGACCGTCGCATCTTCCCGGCCATCGACCCCGTTGCCTCCGGTACGCGCAACGAGGACCTGCTGGTCGACGAGCAGATGTGCCCGTTTGTCTTCGGCCTGCGTCGCATTCTCGCCGGCATGAACAACACCGAGCGCGCGGCGGCGTCGTTTATTAAGGGCCTTAAGGGCACCAACACCAATCAGGAGTTCTTGGTGCGTTCGGCCAAAAAGCACAGCGACTACGAGCAGACGTTTTAGACCAAAAGCCGCACGCTATATCGCCATAAGAGCGGGCAATCGGGCCGGGGTTTATGCCCCGGCCCTTTCTTTACGGCGCCACTCGGCAACATTTTCTGACCTTATGACCGACAAGCAGCAGTTTTCGAGCCATAATCCGGCCTCATCGCTTGCAATCGGAGGGTCGGTTTCGCATAATAACTTTTAAGCTTCGCGACGGAAAACGCAGATGAAACGAACCATATACCGTTGCTTTGGGACGCATGTCCCGCTTCATCTTCTCTCGCGCAGCCAACTAAATGATGCGATTTGGGTGCTGGAAGATGGGGAGAGCTCATGGCTTCTTCTGATGCAACACAACGAGCAGTCCTTGCTGGACTTTCCTGCGGGATCGGCCTTGCCGCCCCCGTGGTGATGTATGCCGCGACGTTGCCGTTCTCGTCGGTCAACGAGACGGTTGTCGCGGGCGCGGTTCCCTTCGCCATTGGTGCGGTGGCGGGCGTGGGCATCTACGCAGCCTCGCTGGGCATCTCCGAGTATCGCTCTGAGCATGATGGCCGCCTGTTTGAGCCCGATGCCGTGGGCGGCGCCGCTCAGTTTGGCCGGACCTACAACGAGTTCAAGACCGCCTCGATTCCTGCGCAGCAGCAGGGGGCGGCACCTCAGCCTGCGGCTCCGGCCGATCAGGCCAATGCCGCACAGCCTTCTTCCGCATTTCTCTCCGGCCTGACCGGTGCGTTCCAGCGCCGCCACGCCGACGACGGCGTTCCCACCATCGCGCGCGCGGCTAACGCCATGGATGAGGCCGAGGCCTGGTCTATGATTGACAGTATGCTCGATGACGATTCCCCGGTCAGCTGCGATCCCGCGCGTTCGCGCGATGTCTACCAGGTTGCAATCGACGAGCTCACCAACGGTGGAAAGACCGGTTCTTACAATCGCGATGACATCGCCGCTGCCGCACGCGCCGTCTCGGGCTCTCATGCCGCCCCTGCGGGTAGCACCGCGGCCTTCGTGGCGCTTGTGGCCAACGCCGCCAACAATGCCGCCTATAACGGCGCGTCGTCGGCTGCGTACACTTCTGCCGCGGCGGCCGCTTCGACCGGCCAGCAGGGCGCAGCTCAGGCGGCTCCTGTCGCCGACCCCTTTGCCGATAAGCCCCTGGCTGTCGACGAGGAGGCCATTGCCGCTCGCCGAGCTGCCGAAAGCTCGCTTTGGGGCGCTTCGGTCCAAATGCAGGCCGCGGAGGCGGCGCCGTACAACGCCAAGCTCGCCAGCATGCCCATCATTTCCGATGCCAAGGGTGTGGATCTCTCCGATCTGGACGAGCCTGCCGCCATCACTGCTTCTATCGATACCCAGGATCGCGTGGATACCGATAGTCTCCCCGATGCCTCTCTCGAGGAAGATATCCCCATGGCCGATTATTCGGGCCACGAGGACATGTGGGCCGCCGCTATGGCGATCATGGCCGAGGCTGCCGAGCCCGCCCCCGTGGCGGTGCCCACGCCTGCAGCCTCACCTGTCTCGGTTGCTCCCGTCTATGTCGGCCGCCACAGCTCCGTGCTTCCCGAGGATACCGCGCGTATCTCGCGCGAGGGTATCGAGCGCGCCGAGGCTATCGCTGCCGGCGTTATGGAAAACCGCCGCCATGAGCGCGTCAATCAGATTCTCGAGGAAGAGATCAACCGTCTGCAGTCTGCGGCCGTCAAGCGCACGGGCCGTGCCTATCTGAGCGTTATCGAGGGCGGTACCGCCAGCTTTACGCCGCTGCGCGCGGAGGCATAATTGCCGCATGGTTAAGGTCAATCGAAAATGGGCGCTTGCCACCTGCGCCATGGTGCTCGTCATTTGGGGCAATTCGCTGGTTCCCGGTACGGGGTCTGGTTCGTTGAGCTTGTCGATCATGGAATCCATTCGCGGCTTTTTGCAGGCCCTGGGGCTTCCATACGAGTGGGTGACCAACTTCGTCGTGCGCAAGTGCGCTCATTTTACCGAGTACATGGTGCTTGGCATCTTGGCGACGCACGCCTTTGACCTCGAAGGCCGGCGCACGTTTGATGTGTTGCTGCCCACGGCGGTGTTCTTGCTGCTTGTTCCCTCTATCGACGAGACGATCCAGCTATTTGTGCCCGGTCGCGCCGGCATGATTACCGATGTGATGATCGACTGCTGCGGGGCGACGACAGGCGTCGCGCTTCGATATCTCTTACGGTTGCTGATATGTACCAAAAAGGCCGCCTAGGACGTTTTGCTTGGTCCTAGGCGGCTTTGTTCGTTTGAGGGCCTCTGCGGGGCGTGACGGTTTTGTCCGGGCGTTTTGCGAGCTTGGCTACGCCGTGCGCCGTTGATGCACCCTTTACTGGAGCGCCTGGGCGCCCAGGGCCAGGCAGCCCATGATGCCCTGCTTGCCCTCGAGGCTGTTGTTGACAATGTAGGTATCGATGTCGTTGACCTCGGGCGTGACGATATAGCCGTTGAGCATCTCGGCGCACTTTTTGCGTGCGAGCGGCACGATGGGGGTGTGGTCGGCCACGCCGCCGCCGATGATAATCTTTTGCGGTGCGTAGCACAGCGTGTAGGTCATGAGCGCCTGTGCCAGATAGCCTGCGAGCAGGTCCATGGCCTCCGGGTCATCGGCCATGTCTCCGGCGCTCTTGCCATCCCAACGCTTTTTAACGCCGGGACCGGCGATGAGGCCCTCGAGGCAGTTGTCGTGGAAGGGGCAGGCACTGTGCTCGCCGATGGTGTCGCGCGGGTCGCGCGTGACCAGGATGTGGCCGGCCTCGGGATGCATCATGCCGTGCACGAGCTTGCCTCCCGAGAGCACGCCGGCGCCCACACCGGTGCCGATGGTCAGGTAGACCACGTCGGTGAGGCCCTGGGCGCAACCAAAAGTGACCTCGCCCAGGCAGGCGACGTTGACGTCGGTATCGTAGCCACAGGGAATATTGAGCTCGTTTTGGATGGTGCCCAGCAGGTCGAAGTAGCGCCATGCCGTTTTGGGCGTCTCCAGGATCTTGCCGTATTGGGGCGAGGCGGGGTTGACCGCGGTGGGGCCAAAGGCGCCGATGCCCAGCGCGGCGATGCCCTTGTTGGCAAACCATGCATTGACGGCCTCAACGGTCTCCTGCGGGGTCGTGGTCGCAATCTGCTCGCGCTCCAGGACCGTACCGTCTGCATAGCCCGTGGCGCAGACCATCTTGGTGCCGCCAGCCTCGAGCGCTCCGATAAGCTGCTGCTCTGCCATAGTATTCCTCTCTCTGGGACGAGTTGCTCCGTGACTAAAGTATAGAGCTCTAAACCATTTAAGAAAGCGCTATAAAAAGAAGCCTCGCAACGCGGCGGGCGGTGCGAGGCTTCTTTGGTTGCTTTAGTTGCTGGGCCGTCCTTACCCGCGCGGCTTGATTTTATCACGCAGCGACTTGAGGTTCTCCAGCGCCGCGTTAAGTGTCTCGTCTCGCTTGGCAAAGTGGAAACGAATCAGATGGTTGACGGGCTCGCGGAAGAAGCTCGAGCCGGGTACGGCGCCCACGCCCACCTTAGACGCGAGGTCCTCGCAGAATTTGAGGTCGCTATCATATCCAAACTCAGAGATGTCCATCATGACGTAGTAGGCGCCCTGTGGCACGTTGTGCTCAAGACCGATGCTGTCGAGTCCCTGGCAGAACAGGTCGCGCTTGGCGGCGTAGAGGTCGAGGACCTCCTGGTAATAGCTGTCGTCGAATTTGAGGGCGGTGACGACGGCTTCCTGCAGGGGAGCGGCGGCACCCACGGTGAGGAAGTCGTGGACCTTCTTGATGCGCTCGGTGATCTGGGCCGGGGCAATGGTGTAGCCCAGACGCCAGCCGGTGATGGAGTACGTCTTGGACAGCGAGCTGCAGCTGATGGTTCGCTCGAACATGCCGGGCAGCGTGGCCATATAGACGTGCTCGTGGGGCGCGTAGACGATGTGCTCGTACACCTCATCGGTGATGCAGTAGGCGTCGTACTTTTTGCAGAGGTCGGCGATAAAGGCGAGCTCCTCGCGCGTAAAGACCTTGCCGCAGGGGTTGGAAGGGTTGCACAGGACGATGGCCTTGGGATCATTGTCGCGGAAGGCCGCCTCGAGGACCTCGCGATCGAAGTCGAACGTGGGCGGGTTGAGCGGCACATAGATGGGCTCGGCACCTGAGAGGATGGTATCGGCGCCGTAGTTCTCGTAGAACGGCGAGAAGATGACGACCTTGTCTCCGGGGTTCGTAACCGTCATCATGGCGGCCATCATGGCCTCGGTGGAGCCACAGGTGACCACGATGTTCTGGTTGGGGTCGACCGGCATGCCCATAAAGTGCTCCTGCTTGGCAGCGAGCGCCTCGCGCATGGCCTGGGAGCCCCAGGTGATGGAGTACTGGTGATAGAGCGGCTTGGGGTCGGCGGCGATGGTGCTCAGGCTGTTGAGCAGCTGCGCCGGGGGATCGAAGTCAGGGAAGCCCTGCGAGAGGTTGACGGCACCGTACTTATTGGAGATGCGTGTCATGCGGCGGATGACCGAATCGGTGAATGATGCCGTGCGATTGGAGAGTTCTTTCATGACGGTCCTTTCGAGGGTTTGCAGTGGGGCAAGTTTACTCCTATGAAAAGGGTGGGAATTGCTCGAAACGCACTCGAAAAACTCTTTTCAAAATTCTTGAAAATTGGGGCTTGCATCGCATGGCGTTCCTTGCAATAATAGTCGAGCGCGAAGCGCACAGGACACGGTGGGTGTAGCTCAGTTGGCTAGAGCGACGGGTTGTGGTCCCGTAGGTCGAGGGTTCGAGTCCCTTTACCCACCCCATCATCTCTCATAGAGTAGTTGGACCGTTAGCTCAGCTGGCTAGAGCAGGGGACTCTTAATCCCAAGGTCCAGGGTTC
>DXZN01000069.1 GCA_019419645.1 Collinsella sp.
GTCGTTCACTTTCAACTCGCTGCAGAGCGCGCTGGCGAGTGCGGAGCGCGTGTTCGACCTGCTCGATGAGCCCGAGATGGAGGCCGATCCGCAGCCGGGCGAGGCTGCCAATCTGCCGGGTCGCGTGGAGGGCCGTGTCGCTTTTGAGCATGTGCGCTTTGGCTACACGCCCGAAAAGCCGCTCATGTGCGACGTGTCGTTTACCGCCGAACCGGGTCAGAAGATTGCGGTGGTGGGAACAACGGGTGCGGGTAAGACCACGCTCATCAACTTACTCATGCGCTTTTACGAAATCGACGGCGGCCGCATTACGCTCGACGGTGTGGATACGCGCCTCGTGAACCGCGGTGAGCTACGTCAGCAGTTTGGCATGGTGCTGCAGGACGCCTGGCTGTTCGACGGCACGATTGCCGAAAACATCGCCTACGGCTGCCCCGAGGCAACGCGCGATGAGATCGTGGCTGCCGCCCGCGCCGCGCAGGTCGACTTCTTTGTGCGCACCATGCCGCAGGGCTACGACACGCGCGTGGCCAATGATGCCGAAAGCATCAGCCAGGGCCAGCGTCAGCTGCTGACCATTGCGCGCGTGCTGCTCAACAACCCGGCGATTCTCATTCTGGATGAGGCGACCTCAAGCGTGGATACGCGCACCGAGCTTGCCATCGGCCGTGCCATGGACGCGCTCATGCATGGGCGCACAAGCTTTGTGATCGCGCATCGCCTGTCGACGATCGTGGACGCCGACCTGATCTTGGTCATGGATCACGGCAACATTATCGAGCAAGGCACGCATAAGGAACTGCTGGCTGCCGAGGGTGCTTACGCCGACCTCTATCTGAGTCAGTTCGCATAATGTGACAAAGGGACAGTCCCGCATGTCACATCAAAAAGAAAGGCGCGCCGGGGATGGATTCCCTGGCGAGCCTTTTGCGTCGGTGCCGATGTTGTTTTGTGCCGCTCGCGTTCCTAGCGCTCGTCCACGAGCTTGGCGACGAGGGCCTTGAGCTCGGCCACCTCTCGCTCGAGTTCTTTGACGCGGCGGGCATTCTCGGTGATACCCTGGCGGTTGAGGGCGGACTGCTCGGCGGCGTCATCGGGCATGTACTCGCGATGCTGCTTGGCGTCGAAACTCTCCTCGAACACACGGCAGCCGTTGCGCTTGATGATGCGTCCCGGCACGCCCACGACGGTGCAGTTGTCGGGCACGTCCTTGACGACAACCGAGTTGCCGCCGATTTTGACGTTGTTGCCGATGCGGATGTTGCCGAGCACCTTGGCGCCCGTGCCCACGGTGACGTTATCGCCGAGCGTTGGGTGGCGTTTGCCGGTCTCGTTGCCGGTACCGCCGAGCGTGACGCCCTGGTAGAGCACGCAGTTGTCGCCCACGATGGTGGTCTCGCCGATGACGACGCCCATGGCATGGTCGATAAAGAAGTGCTTGCCGATCTGTGCGGCGGGATGAATCTCGACGCCGGTGATGTGGCGGGTGATTTGCGAGAGCACGCGGGCGAGCGAGCGATGACCGTGCTCCCAGAGCCAGTGCTCGGGTACGTGGTTCCACTTGGCATGCAGGCCAGGATAGGAAAGGAAAATGACCAGACCGTTTTGCGCGGCGGGGTCCTGCGCTTGGACGGTCTTGATGTCCTCGCGAATGGTATTGATAAAGCTCACCGGCCGCCCTCCCTTAGCGCCATGGCAATGCGATTCAATAAAGTATAGCGATTCGCTAGGGATTAGGTAGAACAATCTTGGCAGCTTTGCACGACAGGTGTCAGTTATGCAAACTTGCTGGTAATGGAGTCATGCTTTTGTGGGGTTGCGCACGAGGGGGCGCCGCAACCGTATACTGGTCAACTTGGACGTATCCGCGCCCACAACTGAGAGGTTTTACTTCATGGGTTTCATCAATTTTATCGCCGAGCTGCTTAAGGACCCGCGCACCGCGATCGCCAGCTGGATCGCCGCCGGCCCGCTTATGGCCTACGGCTGCGTGTTCCTGATCATCTTTATCGAGACGGGCGTGGTGTTCTTCCCGTTCCTTCCCGGTGATTCGCTGCTGTTCGCCTCGGGTTTCTTCGCCCACAACGGCGGCTTTAACATTGTGGCGCTTCTGGCCACCGCATGGGCCGCTGCCATTTTGGGCGATCAGTGCAACTATATGATCGGCCATTTCTTTGGCAAAAAGATCATTGCCTCGGGCAAGGTCAAGGCCATGACGCCCGAGCGCATCAAAAAGTCCGAGGACTTCTTGGACAAGTGGGGCCACCTGGCCATCTTCCTGGGCCGCTTCTTTCCGTTTATCCGCACCTTTGTGCCCTTCATCGCTGGCATGGGCGGCATGCACTGGCGCAACTTTGTCATCTTTAACGTGCTGGGCGGCATTACCTGGTCGACGGTCTTTACGCTGCTGGGCTACTTCTTTGGCGGCATTCCCTTTGTGCAGGAGCACTTTGAGCTGCTAATCGTTGGCATCGTTGCCGTGTCGATTATCCCGACCGTGGTCGGTCTGGTTAAGGCTAAGCTGGGCAAAAAGAACGCTTAGCTCGAGCCAGCGCGCAAACCGTGCAGTTGAGGCCCGTCACCGCTTACGGTGGCGGGCCTTTTTGCTTCGGTCAAATGAAAATACTTTAGTTAGTTAAAGAAAAACGTTTTATCCGATGCGTGTGCGGAGTACAATCTCGTGCATGCG
Organism: Collinsella sp.; assembly: GCA_019419645.1. Lineage (GTDB taxonomy): Bacteria > Actinomycetota > Coriobacteriia > Coriobacteriales > Coriobacteriaceae > Collinsella. The sequence continues at coordinate 2,690 of DXZN01000069.1, forward strand.
AATCGACGTGCCATCGGCTTTGATGCTGTCCGCGTGTCCCGTCCGGCTCTACGCTCCGGGCGTGCGATGTTGCGACGCGGTCGGCCCCGGTCCTTGCGTGCGGGTTCGCGAGTATGCAACTGTGTATGTAAGGAGCGACATATGACTGTCGAGAAGAAGGATATCGATTGGGGTAGCCTCGGCTTTGGCTACATGAAGACCGATTACAGCTACGAGGCTCATTGGAAGGATGGCGAGTGGGACGAGGGCGGCCTGACTACCGACCACACCCTGCATGTCTCCGAGTGCGGCGGCATCTTCCATTACTGCCAGGAGGTCTTTGAGGGCCTGAAGGCCTACACCGCCGAGGACGGTAGCATCGTCTGCTTCCGTCCCGACATGAACGCCGAGCGTATGTACAACTCTGCGCAGCGCCTCGAGATGCCCCCGTTCCCCAAGGACAAGTTCGTCGAGGCCGTCAAGCAGGTCGTTTCTGCCAACGCCGCCTGGGTTCCGCCCTTCGGTTCCGGCGCGACCCTGTACGTGCGTCCGTTTATGATCGGCTCCGGTGACGTGATCGGCGTGGCTCCCGCTCCTGAGTACACGTTCCGCATTCTCGTGACCCCGGTCGGTCCGTACTTTAAGGGTGGCCTTAAGCCCGTCAAGCTGCGCGTTTCCGAGTATGACCGTGCGGCACCGCACGGCACCGGCAACATCAAGGCCGGCCTCAACTACGCCATGTCCCTCAAGCCCACGATGGAGGCCCATCGCGAGGGCTATGCCGAGAACCTGTATCTCGACTCCGAGTCCCGCACCTATGTCGAGGAGACCGGTGGCGCTAACGTCCTGTTCGTGAAGGAGGACGGCACGCTCGTCGTTCCTCAGTCGCACACCGACTCCATCCTGCCCTCCATCACCCGCCGTTCGCTCGTTCAGGTTGCTCAGGACCTGGGCATGACCGTTGACCAGCGTCCCGTCGAGTGGGTCGAGGTCAAGGCCGGTACCTTTGTCGAGTGCGGCCTGTGCGGCACCGCTGCCGTCATCTCTCCGGTTGGCGAGATTGACAACAAGGTCTATGGCGCCGACGAGACCGTGACCTTCCCGGCTGGCTACACCGAGATCGGCCCTGTGATGAAGAAGCTCCGCGAGACCCTGACTGGTATCCAGTCTGGTGCTGTTGAAGATAAGCACAACTGGGTCTATACCGTGGCGTAAGCTGCCATAGCTGCTCGGCCCGAGGGCAACCTTCCTTTCCGGCGCGTCCTCGGACATGAAAGAACCTCCGCTGCGCACTTCGTGCGGCGGAGGTTCTTTCGTCCTGCGGAGTGCGCCGGAAAGGAAGGTTGCCCTCGGGCCTGCGTTACCTCGGCGCTGCCGTTACGGGCAATATAGATCTGAATTAAAGATGGCGCGCGGCCTTTTAGGCCGCGCTTTTGTTTTGGTTCGCGCCATGTGGGGGTGATGGCGACGTGCATTTTTGCGAGTATTCTGCAATCGAAGGCCCCTGCATACCGACCTCGGGCAAAAAATCGGGATTTCTCGATGTTTTCTACGAATGATGGGCGGGGTTATGGGCTGACAGCGTTTGATTTGCAGGGATATTCGCGGTCTTTGGCATTTATCGTAGCGCCCGAAGCTCTTGGTTATGTTGAATACTCCTAAAAATGCACGGCGCTTAGAGGGGGACCTTCGCGAAAAAGGAAACCGCCCCGTCGAAGTATGCGTTCGACGGGGCGGTTTATACATTTGGCCGATTAAGGATGCGCTGCCAAACTACTAGAACTTGACGGTCGGGGCCTGGCGGGCTGCTTCGGCGGCCTCAAAGCCCTGGCGCTCCTTAAACTGGAAGATGCCGGCAAAGATGACAGCCGGGAACGTCTGAATGGCGTTGTTGTAGCTGAGCACGCAATCGTTGTAGCTCTGGCGTGCATAGCTAATCTTGTTCTCGGTATCCTCGAGCGATGCCTGCAGCTGCGTAAAGTTGGTGTTTGCCTTAAGATCGGGGTAGGCCTCGGCTACGGCGAAGAGCTGGCGCAGCGCACCGGTCAGCACGTTGTCGGCTTCCATCTTGGCCTCGGGCGTGGTGGCCTTGACGGCGGTGTTACGCGCACTGATCACGGCGGAGAGCGTCTCTTGCTCGTGCTTGGCGTAGCCCTTGACGGTCTCGACCAGGTTGGGGATCAGGTCGTTGCGGCGCTGCAGCTGCGTATCGATGTTCTGCCAGGCGTTATCGATGCGGTTACGCTTGGTGACCATGTTGTTGTAGATGCCGGCGATGGCGCAGACAATCACAATGACAACAACGATGCCGATGATGACGGTAATCATGATGTCTCCGTTTCGAATGGCCGCGGCGGCATGCGCCAGCTGCCGTTGGTATAACGCTACTAGTATACCCGCAACGTTTTGCCGTGCCGAACTTTCCGGTAAGCGTTGTGTTTTCGGCGGGGTCGGTACCGGGGCAAAGCGCGCGAGGTACAGGTGTAAGATATGCGACAGATTGACGAGTGTTGTCTTTGCCCTGAGGATGGCGATACCAGTGGACCTTCGCATCAAGAAAACCTACCGTGCCCTGTTCGATGCCTTTACCGAGCTTCTCGAGGAGCATCGTTTTGAGGACCTGACGGTTGCCATGCTGTGCGACCGTGCCATGATTCGCCGCACGACGTTCTACAAGCACTTTCGCGATAAGAACGATTACTTTGCCTTTTATATCGATGAGCTCATGTCGGGATTGCCGCAAAAACAGCCCGATGAGGCCGGCGCAGTGTCTGCCGAGGACGTGCGCGCGCTTCGACATGCGATTTTGGACGATGCCATGGATTTGATTCTGGCGCACGAGCAGCTCATGGATAACATTTTGGCTAGCAGCATGTCGGGCATGTTGACTAACGTTATTTGCGACCGCATTGCCCGCTCCATCCGCGAGCGTGTGATGAACGTGCTTGCCGAGAATGCCCTGGCCCCCGTGTCGCTCGAGACGACGTCTGAGTTTATCGCCGGCGGTATTATTCGACTTTTCACGATATGGTGGGAATCGGGCCACGATCTTGAGCGTCGACCTGAGATAGCCGACGTGGTCGATGCGCTGTTCGAGCGAACCATGACGCCGGTGCATCACTAAAAGTGGCGGAGAGAGGGGGATTCGAACCCCCGGAACGCTCTCGCGCTCAACGGTTTTCAAGACCGCCGCATTCAACCGCTCTGCCATCTCTCCGTGAGTCGTAATGATAGCATCGTTTTGAATTTGCAACAGGGAAGGCGAACGATGACGATCACCGAAATCGACGAGAAGTTCATGCGCGAGGCGCTGGCCGAGGCGCGCGCCGCTGCTGCGGTGGGCGAGGTGCCCATCGGAGCCGTAGTGGTGCGCGCGGGCGAGATTGTCGCGCGGGCGCACAATCGTCGCGAGCTCGACCAGGATCCTTCGGCGCATGCAGAGTTCGCGGCCCTGTGCGCTGCCGCTCGGTCGCTCGGTCGCTGGCGCCTTTCCGACTGTACGGTCTACGTGACGCTCGAGCCCTGCTGCATGTGTGCGGGGCTTATGGTCAACGCGCGCGTAGGACGCTGCGTGTATGGCGCGGCTGATGCCAAGGCGGGCGCGCTGGGATCCCTGTATGACCTCAATGCCGACTCGCGCCTGAATCATCGGTTTAACGTGGCGGCTGGGGTCCTGGCGGATGAATGCCGCGAGCTGCTGAGTAGCTATTTTAGTGGGCTGCGTGGCGCCGATGATGCTGGCTGCGGTTGCGGGGCCGATCTTGAGGCGCATGCCGCTCATGCTGAGGCGCTCGCGTGTGCCGAAGAGGATGCTGGCGCGGCGGTTGACTTTGGCCCCGCGTGCCGCCGGCCCCGCCGCGTGCTGCTGGCGATTGACTCCTTTAAGGGCAGCGTTTCGAGCGCGCAGGCGGAGGCAGCGGTTGCCGAGGGCGTGCGCCGCGTTTGGCCCGATGCCGAGCTGAATGCTTTGCCGCTGGCAGATGGTGGCGAGGGAACGCTCGGCGCCATCGCCGCGTGCGGCGGTGAGATTGTGACCTGCGAGGTGGCAGGTCCCTTGGGCGACCGCGTGTCTGCCCGGATGCTGGTGGACGGCGAGCACGAGTCGGCTGTAATTGAGATGGCCGAGGCGGCGGGTATTGGGTATTCACCCTGCACGGAATCGGCGGCGCTTGCGGCTTCGACCTATGGCGTGGGCGAGCTGATGCTCCGTGCGGTTCGTGCCGGGGCAAAGACTATCTATATTGGCTTGGGCGGCAGCGCCACCAACGACGGTGGCGCCGGCATGCTGCAGGCGCTGGGCGCGCGTGTGGTCGATGATCGGGGCTGCGATGTCGCCCCCGGTCTTGCCGGCCTTGAGCAGGTGGCGAGCGTTGATTTGGCGCCAGCGCTGCAGGCTTTGGATGGCGCTAGTATCGTTGTGCTATCGGATGTCGAGAATCCGCTCGTAGGGCGTCGCGGTGCGCTGGCAGTGTTCGGTGGACAGAAGGGTCTGCCGGCGGATGATGCCGAGGCGCTGGGCAAGTACGACAGCTGGATGGTCGGCTACGGCCGCCTGCTCGATACGGCAATTGTCGAGGCTCGGGCCCAGGGGTTGTTGCGCGCACCCGAGGGCGCACGGACATTTGGCTCGGTGCTCGGCGTGCCCGGCGCGGGCGCTGCCGGTGGCTTGGGCGCGGCGTTGCTGGCGCTCGGTGCGGAGCTGCGTTCGGGCGTGGAGACGGTGCTCGATCTCGTGGGATTTGACGAGCGTGTACGCGATGTCGACCTGGTCATAACGGGTGAGGGCAATATGGACGAGCAATCCGCCGCTGGAAAGGCGCCGGTTGGTGTGGCTCGCCGCGCCAAGCGCTATGGCAAGCCGGCTGTTGCCGTCGTGGGTGGTCGTGCCGACAGCCTGGATGCGGTGTATGAGCAGGGCATCGACTTGGTGCTTCCGATCTGTCGCAAGCCCATGCCCCTCGACCAGGCGCTCGGTGTGCAAGAAGCCACAACCAACCTCATCTGTGCCGGTGAAGCGGCTGCTCGATCCTGCGACCTCGCTCGCCTCTAAGGCCTATCTCCCTATAAGTTGCGGTGGAATACGGAGTGTTTTTGCCTTTAAGGGGCCAATTCAGTCCGTATTCCACCGCAACTTCGAGAATGGCCATTCGAGGTTGGCTGCCTTGGGTCTTGGGTCGGACCGTTTGCCACGAAATGCGGCCATCTACTACGTTAAGCCGGCCACCCTCGACCATCCCGGAATTTGCAAAAACAAAACCGCAGGTAGAAAGCTTGCCGATTTTCGAAAAAGTCGGCTATGGTCGACCCCTGCGACCTAAACGTAGTAGATGGGCCCTTTTCGTGGCACAGTACCAGATCAGTCTATTTAGGACGGGGCTTCCTTGACTACTTTCGCCACCCTGATGTCCCACCAGTCAAAAAGTAGTCAAAAAAGCCCCGTCCCAAATTAGCTACCTTGCTCTGGCGGGCGGGAGCAGGTAAGATATACCGAGCGCCTAGCGCGTTCGATGGGTTCGGATGACGACATGTTCCGAATCTGGTCAGGTCCGGAAGGAAGCAGCCATAAGGAGCCTCTGTCGGGCATCCGAATCCATCGAGTGCGCAGGCGCTTTTTGGTGCCGCGGCTACCCGCGAGTGCCGGCAGGGTCACATTTATCTGAATAATTAAATCCCGTGCCTTTTGCTGCTTGTTGGCGTTGTTTGGAGCGCGGTGGCTATGTGGTTCAGGAGGCGGCGGCATTACCATTTGTGTTTACAAGTAAAGAGGCCTGTTTCCCTTGGTTGGGGAAACAGGCCTCTTTTTGTCTCTGGGCTTGTGGATTGGCGAAGGCAATAACCGCTGGCAGCTATTTTGAGTTCTTGATGCGGCGTACACCCGCGGTGGCTATTCCGAACCCTGCGGCGGCGATTCCTGCGATTGCGATTGCGCTCGGCGCTGCGTCTCCCGTGTTCGCGAGCTTACCGGCGGTCGTATCTGCTTGCTTGCCGCTGCTCGAGTTCGCCTGCTTGGTGGAGTTTGGCGAGGTGTCTTTACCGGTCGCGGACGAGCCGGCGGGCTGTGTCGCCTCGGCCGGTTGCGCCGAGTTGGAGGGAGGCGTCGTCTCGGTCGGTTTCGTTATCTCGGGCGAGGTGGCCTTGTCTGCCGCGGCCTTTGCCTCTTCGTATGCCTTGCAGGCGTCGTCATAGGCCGCTTGCGCCTTTTCCAAATCGCCGAGGAGCGCATCTCGCTTGGCTGTCTCTTCGTCGATATCGGTTTGACATTTTTCCGCATTGGCTTCGAACTTCGCGACGACACTTTCCTGGCTTTCGAGCCGGCGTTGGCAGCGGTGAAGATCATCTTCACAAGATTTTTCTCGCCTTTCTGCCGACATGATCTCACTTCGCAACTGCTTAATAGTTTCGTTAGAAGCTCCGTCGTCGATTGCCTTATTTAATTCTGCCTGAAGGCCGCTTGTCCGGTTGTGGGCCTCATTGTATTTGGCTTGGGCTGCATCGACGTTCGCTTGTAGGTAAAGAAGAGGTTCCCTTGAGTCGTCGGCTTCCTTCAGCATCCTGTCGCGGAGCGATTGCAAATCGGTAATCACATGCTCGATAGTCTCTAATATCTCGGGACTTGCGGCGTCTTTCGCGGCTTCGAGGTTTTTGAGCGCTTCCTGCATGGCTGCATACGCTTTTTCTTTGGCTCTGTTAGACCAAGGTTGACATAAAAACGATGTCACCGCGAGGCGGTACC